>JAJZSG010000085.1 GCA_021849905.1 Pseudomonadota bacterium | reverse complement strand
TTCCGATCTAGGTCTAGTAAGTCAAAGTACAGAGCTGTCAACTTGTTTATTTTTACTTGCTTTACTCGGTGTTCTAACAGGCTTATGGAGCACTCGTTTCGCAGAAATAAAACAATTAATTCAGCATGTATTTATTTTAAATACGCATATGCTTTTTAGCGTTGACAATCTGTTTCACTTACAACAATTCATAATTGCGAAGATGATATCGTTGTGGTTGCCTTTTGCGCTAGCAGGTCTAGTATCGCTTATCTTGTCAAGCATTGCGCAAACAGGGTTTGTATGGACTGGCACGCCTCTGATTCCTAACTTTAAACGACTTCATATATCGCAAGGATTTAAACGATTATTTTCATCAAAACTGATCGTTGAGGCTTTAAAAAATAGTATGAAATTTATGTTTGTCCTCATTCTGCTTTTCTTAAATATCAAGCATGAATTAAAAACCTGTTTAGTGTTTGCAACGATTAAACCGGCACACTACACCCCCATGATGATAAAACTGCTGTCAAAAATACTCCTTCAACTGTTGGGGTTACTGTTTATAATCGCAATAATCGACAAACGGTATAAGACCTGGACTTTTGAAAAAGAGCATCGCATGACCAAACAACAGGTCAAAGATGAGTATCGACAACGTGAAGGCGACCCTAAAATAAAATTCAAAATCAAACAATTGCAACAAAAACTGCGACTTAAGTCAGCATCATTAGAACAGGTTAAAACAGCCGATGTGGTGATCACCAATCCAACGCATCTTGCTATTGTTTTAAAATACGATAGGGGTTTAATGCCTGCGCCTAAAGTGGTTTGTAAAGCACAAGGTGAGATGGTCAAGCAGGTCAAACACATAGCCGCTCGTCATCAGATACCGATCATCGAGAACAAGGCTTTCGCAAGAGCGCTTTTCGCGTCAGTTGATCTCAATCAGTGGATAGACAAGGAACACTATCCGATGGCAGCGCTTATTTTTCGCGAAATCTATCGCCAAAAGGCCTCATGATGATATCAAAACCAAGCTTATTCAATCAAAGCAGCGAACTCATCATGATTGCCTTTGCAACGGGTATTTTGATGATTTTATTTATCCCGATACCTGCAATGCTTCTGGATATTCTGTTAGTCACGAACTTTAGCTGGGCGCTAACGATATTACTGTTAACCTTTTACACTGATAAGCCTTTAAGTTTTTCAACATTTCCCGCATTACTTCTTATATCAACCCTGTTTCGTCTGGCACTCAACGTATCGGCTACGCGTCTTATATTATCAAACGCTGATGCGGGTCGCGTTATCGGTGCAATTGGGCAGTATGTGATTCATGATAATTACGTGATGGGACTCGTTGTCTTTTTAATTTTAATTATCGTGCAATATGTCGTAGTGACCAATGGTGCACAACGCGTTGCTGAGGTTGCCGCTCGATTTACGCTAGACAGCATGCCAGGTAAACAAATGAGCATTGATGCCGATTTAAACATGGGTATTATTTCACAAAGCGATGCGAAATTCAGGCGTGCGCAAATTGAAAAAGAAGCCAATTTTTATGGGGCGATGGATGGCGCCAGCAAATTTGTTAAGGGCGATGCTATTGCTGGCATTTTGATTGTGTTGGTTAATATCATCGGCGGACTTGCAATCGGTATGGCACAAAAAGGTTTTAGTTTAACCGAGTCAATTCACATTTACGGCCTACTTACCGTCGGTGATGGCCTTATCACTCAAATTCCTGCATTAACCATTTCAATGGCAACAGGCATTATCGTCACACGTGCTGCAACCGATGCCCATCTAGGTTCCGAAGTTGCAAAACAAATTGCAGCTTATCCTAAAAGTTTAATGGTGGTTTGTTGTAGTTTATTGGGCTTATTATTTTTAAAAGGAATACCGGTTATACCCGTTTTGATTATTCTTTTTGTTTTTATCACAGCGACTGTTTATGCAACTCGCGCCAAAAAAAATCAAGCATTAACAACACATGACGCATCCGATGAGACTTTGTATGAAAAAATACGCATCCATCCGATAGAAATACAACTCAATACGGCCTTGTTTGAAGAGTTAACACAGTTAGAGGCAATCTTTCTGCCTCAGATAGAGCAACTTCGTGAACGACTTGCCTTTGATTTGGGATTTGTTATGCCCGAGGTCAAAATGCGTGCTGACAAAAAATTAAACTACCCTTTTTATGCCTTATGCATTCAGGGAAACCATCAGGGTATACACGAGCTTCATTTGGACAAACAATTAGCCATAGCGCCATTTGCAAAACAGCCCGTTGATAAAACTAATCTGAAAGGCATCGCTGTTCGCGACCCCAGTTATAACCTACCAGCAACCTGGATCCCCTTAAATCAACAAGCCGATGCCAAACGTGAAGGCTATACCCTTTACGAACCCCTATTAGTTTTGGTTAATCATTTAAGTGAACGCGTACAAGATAATCTTGCTGAATTGCTCACACGCGCCCAAACCGAAGCCCTTCTTGAGCAACACGATATGGCTACTTTGCGTGACGAGCTCATCCCTAACCTACTTCCTTTTGGGCATGTTCAACGTATTTTACAAAATTTATTACAAGAAAAAGTATCCATTCGTTTTCTTGCAACAATTCTTGAAGTGTTGCTAGAACACAGTAAAACCATCACCGATACCACGCAACTCACCGAACTAATCAGAGCGCGCCTTTCAACGCCTATTTGCCAAAAACTCATGACGAACCAGCAAAGCTTGCCTGTGTTAACGCTTGCAACACCGCTGGAACAAACGCTTAGTGCATCAATCAGCAAGCATCATCTGGCACTTGAACCCAGCTTGACCGAAAGTTTCATTACTTCACTAGCCCATCAGGTTGAAAAAATGCAAATGGCGCGAAAAAAGCCCGTTTTATTATGCTCATCTCTTTTACGTCGGCATATCAAGCAATTAACCCAGCGCGTCATTCCTCACCTGACTGTGTTAAGCATGAATGAGATACCGGTGAATATTCAAATCGAATCATTTAGTGTTGTTATATAAGGAAACCCCATGCTAGATGCCATCACGGCTACACAAATTGCAATGCTCCAGGATCAACTGCGATTACAGTCCATTAGTCAAAATGTTAGCAACATCCAAACATCAGGCTACAAGCGTCAATTAATCGAAAGTACGGGCTTTGATACGTTAACACAGGCAAACATGGCTTCTGTCAGCGAGACCATGCAATTATCAAGGCAAGATGGGCAAGGCACCTTTGTGCAATCAAAGCAGTTGAATGAGTTAGCAATAGCTGGTGAAGGTTATTTTGAAGTTCAAACTGATAATGGCGTTTTTTATACGCGTCGCGGTGACTTTCACGTTAATAATCAAGGCGAACTGGTCACCGCAACCGGTGCGAAATTATTGGGTAAAACCGGTGCTATTCGGATTGATGACAATGCCTACAGCATCGATTCAAAAGGGATTGTATTCATTGATAATCAAAAAATAGACCAAGTGAGTGTGGTTCAATTTTCTAATCCTGACGCGTTAATTTATCAAGGGGAAGGACTGTTTGAAAGCCAGGAAACACCCGTTGCCGCGGGTGTCACAACACAGGTTTTACAGGGCTATATTGAACAGTCAAACGTCAAATCAATTGATGAAATGATGAACATGGTCAAAACCTCACGACATTTCGAAGCCTCACAACGCGTCATGCGAACAGCAGATGAATTGCTATCATCCGCCATTAATCAATTAGGAGAAGGCAATGTCTGATGCATTAGCAATTGCTGCCAGCGGATTGAAATCTGAAGAGTACTATATCGATAAAATAGCCAATGATTTAGCGAATTTGAACACATCAAATTACAAAGCCACCAAGCTCACTTTTGAAGATGCCTTGTATCAACATATTGATGGTAAAACGCCCTTATTTGAAAATCAAACAGCGACTAAAATAGGCTTAGGAACCGCCATTTACAGCAGCTCAAAAGATTTTACTTCAGGCCCTTTGAAGCCAAGCAATAACTGGAACGATGTTGCCATTGATGGCAATGGATTTTTTCAAGTGATTAATAGCGATGGAACTATTGCATACACTCGTAATTCAAGCTTACGCGTTGATCATGATGGCTATTTAGCAACGCACGACGGACTACGCCTTGCAGATAACATCCAAATTCCAGAAGACTTTATCGAGATAAAAATTCAAAAAAATGGTGATGTGGAAGCAACGCTAAATGATGACGCCGAGCCGCAGTTACTGGGCACAATTAAATTAGCAAAATTTCTCGACCCCGAATCATTAAATCCAATCGGTAATGGTGTTTATACGCCTTCAGATAAAACAGGAGAAGCTATTATCGATAACCCTGGCAACAGTGGTATGGGGATTTTACTGCAAAAGCAAATTGAGGGTTCTAATGTCGATATGGTTAGCTCACTCATGCAATTAACCATGGCACAACGCATTTATCAGCTCAATGCAAAAGCCGTTCAAATTGCGGATGAACTGGAAAAAATGACCAATGAAATTCGCGCTTAAGCCCCTACTGTTCATGTTGATGATCTTGAGTCAAGAAAGCTCTGCGAACACCACGCTGCGTTTTCAACCCCAAGTTGATGATAAAGCAACGCGGCTGGGCGATGTAATCATTATTTCAGCCGACAGACATCATTGGGCCAATCTAGCGTTGGATAGCCATCCAAATCCTGGGGATTTGATAACCAAAGAGATGATCATGCGCTGGATGGAGCTAAAATTAGGCCCGATTACCCATAAATGGCTAGGTAAAACAAAAATCCGGGTTAAAAAAACCAATGAAACGCCAATTGAATGGCTCTACCAGAATTCCTGTGGTTTTCCAGGTAATTCTGGGCCAAGGCCCAGCCTACATAAGATTCGTAGGTTGGGCCTTGGCCCAACAATTGAACAAACCACGGCAATTCCGGTAGAGCCAAATCAGTTATGGGTTGATAAAGCAAAAATGGCTTTATTGGAAAAACTAAAATCCCGTTATACGCGTGTAACTGTAACGCCTTTATCTGAATTAAACACAAATGACTATTCCATAGATGATTTTAATGCCGACGTATCCATTCATTTTCCGGTTGCTAAGCGAGTTTGCGTGTGGATGAAACACAAAAAAAGTGACTTACGCATTCCCGTCTGGTTTAGGATTCAAGCCAATGCGAACGTATGGATAGCCAAACGAGAACTTCGTCAGAATACACTTATTTCAAACGATAGCTTCGTGCGTAAGAGTCGAAATATTGCGGGTTTAAATACATCCCCTGCAACTCAAATACCTTCAAAAATTTGGTTAACATCATCAATCAAACAAGGCCATATCCTATTAAAAAATCAACTCAAAGAACCCCCGCTAATCACTCGTGGACAACACCTTAAAACAACGGTTCATAATCAACACATTAACATTTTAATCGATACCATTGCTCAAACAGATGGCTATTTGGGTGAAACCATTCGGGTTGAAAATTCGCTTACCCATCAAAATTTGCATGCAAAAATTAATGGTGTGAATCAGGCGGAGCTGGTTTTATGAATCGAGTTCTGATGGTGAATGCTCAACCGTTATCGACGTCCAGCGGCATGACAAGAGGATCTGGGCAAGCACCCATTCTGTCAAAGACATTACTTACCTTTTTATTGTTAAGTTTATTCGTTTATTCGCAAACAACATACGCATTAAGCCTATACCATGATAACATCTATCGTCCCTTTATTGCGGATAAAAAAGCGTATTTGATTGGCGACTTACTCACTGTAATCGTCCTTGAAACATCAAACGCTCAAACCAGTGCAGACCTATCCTCAAGCAAGGACATTAAAACGGCATTAGAAGCCAGTTATAACAAACACGCACAAGATGTTGCTTTCGGACTTCGAGGGGACGGACGAGCAGCTGCAAAAACAGCGCGAAATGGAAAAATAAAAGCCGCACTCACTGTGCAAATTACTGGGGTTCTGTCCAATGGAAGCTATTGCATAGAAGGCAATCAACAAATAAAGATCAACGGTGAATTACAAACCATTCATCTTCGTGGTTTCGTCCGACAGGAAGATATATCAACGCAAAACACGGTGTTATCAACCCGTCTTGCGAATGCAATCATCACCTACTCTGGCGATGGATCAGTCAGTAATTCACAGCGCCACAATTATATTTATCAATTATTATCATTGGTGGGGCTTGTTTGATGAAACGTCTGTTATTGGCTTTAATCTTACTCCTAACTCTGCATGACAGTATGGCTGCAGTTCGTTTAAAGTCCATTGCGCATTTATCAGGTTTACAAGAAAATCCCATCACAGGATATGGTCTCGTCATTGGCCTTGCAGGCTCTGGCGACTCCAGACGAAATAAAGACACAACACAGGCTATTGCCAATTTACTATTAAGCTTTGGGGTCAACATTAACCCCAATGACATCAACAGTCGCAATACGGCAACCGTCATCATTACCACCTATTTGCCCTCGTTTGTTCATCAAGGCGATAAGCTTGATATTAACGTTGCATCCCTTGGTGATGCTAAAAGTCTGCTGGGTGGAACATTATTAGCCACCCCCTTGAAAGGGCCTGACAACCAAATTTATGCCTTGGCTCAAGGGCCGTTATCCATTGGCGGATTCAAATATGACCTGTTCGGTAACGTTGTACAAAAAAATCACCCAACATCAGGCTTGATTCCCGGAGGTGCTGTGGTTGAAAAAACGATTTATAACGAATTATTAAACAAAGAAGGTGATATCCATATCATTTTAAATCATGCGGATTTCACAACAGCAGATCGCGTTGAAGAGGCGGTTAATAAACAATTTGGCCCTCACACAGCGCTCGCCCGTGGAGCTCAAGATATTGAAGTTCGTTTATCTAAACAAGCACGACAGCACGTGATTCGTTTTATTAGCCAGTTAGAAAACATCCCTATCGTGACAGACAGCCTGCCCACAGTGGTCGTGAATGAACGAACCGGCGTTGTGATTGCCGGTGCGGATGTCAAAATTGATGCCGTGACGATTTCACACGGTAATCTGCAAATTGCCATTGCGACAGAATACAACGTATCCCAACCGGAATTTGTAAGTGACGTAGGCCGACAAATCAAAACAGCCATTACACCCGCGACCAACATTCAAGTGAAAGAACCCGATGCTCACGCGGTCAAACTATCCCAAGGTGCCACAATTGGTGAGTTAATTGAATCGCTGATTCAGGCCAGAACCTCAACCCGAGACATTATTGCGATTTTAGAAAGCTTAAAACGTGCAGGCGCGCTACATGCTGAACTTATTGTTCAATGATACAGGAGAATACCCATGAATTCAGACAACACTATCACCTTAGTCAGTATGGCATTGGATGCCGCCTTAATGCGGCAAACAGCAATAGCGAGCAATATTGCTCATGCAAACATCAAGAATCATCAAACCCTGCGTGTTGATTTTGAAAAGCAACTGACTGATTCGTTCATCGATACAAAAGACATTAAACCCACCTTTCAATTAGACGATACGCCATCGTCTATTGATGAACAAATGGCGCTGAGTGTCAAAAATGCCATGCAGTATCGCGCGTTAATCAAAGGGTTAAACCACAAGCTCGCCATTATGAAATTAGCCGTTGAAGGAAACAATGCATCATGAGTTATGACCAGATATACGCTATTGCATCAGCCGGAATGCAAGTGGAAAAAATGCGCGTTGATGTCGTGGCCAATAATATTGCAAACGAATACACCTTGAAAAATGCTGACGGAACAGCCTTTAAGCCCATGCAAGTTGAAGCCACGGCGCAGCCCTTTGAGGAGGTTTTAAATGGCGCGGCTGAGGAGAGCCTCAGCTCCATCAAGCTTATTCCTGAAAATTTACCAGATAACAAAGTCTATCAACCAGGACATCCCGCTGCGGATAAGCTTGGATTCGTCAGCTACCCCGGTATTAGCACTGTGGATGAAATGACCACTCTTTTGCGGGCATCACGTGCCTATGAAGCCGATATCAAAATTA
>JAJZSG010000084.1 GCA_021849905.1 Pseudomonadota bacterium | reverse complement strand
ATCTTACTCGGGTTGCTTTTTCACCAGCGTATATTTCCATCCAAGCAATTTTTTTTTCATCGCCATAAGCTTTTTTAACAGCCTGATCAACTGTTTTTGTCATGGCGGGAGTAACATCAACACCAATTCCATCGCCTTCGATAAATGGAATGATTGGATTGTTAGGAATAAGAAGCGTTAAATCAGAATTTACGGTAATTGCCTTACCCTGTGTAGGAACGTTAATTTTTTCAAATTGCATATCATTACTCCGAAATTAATTAAATCAAGTGTAGCTGTTCGCACATCATTTATATCAAAAAATTACAAGCCAAAAGCTTCAACCAAGGCCAAAACATCATCGTAATAATCGACCCAATACTGGCATAAAGAAAACTGGCACTAAAACCCAGCGATGAATCAATGAGCACAATCACAAACTGATAAATCAAAGAAAAAAATGCGATTAAAGCCATTTGTTGTGCGATGGAAAAAAAATGAAATCGCCGCATTTTACTGGCAGCTAGCCAAGACGTTAACAACAAAGCAAACCCATGTTCACCGATAACAGACGATAAAAGCACATCTAGAGATAACCCTATGAGGAAAACCCAGGTAATACGAAAATAGTTGGGCATAAAAAACTGTATATACAGTACAAACAATAAAACCCATGACGGGCGAAAAACACGAATAGCTTCTGGTAACGGAATAATTGTTAGTATAAGTGTCAAAGTCACTGTGAATAAAAAACGTAGCGTGAGCGTTTGAGTCATGCAAGACCTTCTATAACATTTAGGCGTTCACTGATTTGAGCAGTCAATTCATTATGCTCTTCTTCTGGCCAAATCAATAAAACCAACCGATTTCTATTCAACAAAGCAATAGGACTCACACGAACGGTTATAAAATCATCTCCCGGTAAATGTTTCACGTTTTCAACGCGACCAACAGGGTAACCCTCAGGATACCGTCGCCCAAGCCCGGAAGTGACCAGCACATCTCCCTTAACAATGGACGACGTACTGGGTAGATTCACTAGAGATAAATGATCAATCGAATTATTTCCAACAAGAATGGCTCGCTCGCCCGTACGATCATTTCTAACGGGAACTGCGCATTTCGAATCAGAGATAAGAAGAACCGTGCTAGTCATTAAACCAACATCTATAATCTGCCCCATAACACCTTTCGCATCCAGAACAGGCTGTCCCGTGAAAACACCATCACGTGAGCCTTTATTAAGAATTAAAACCTGTCTAGCGTTACTGGTATCAACCGCCAAAATCTGGGCAACCATCGGATTGGTCGTTGCAGTTGAAGAGGCCGATAATAATTCTTTTAATTGTGAATTTTCATGACGAAGAAGCATGAGTCTTTGCAGTTGCGCCTCAAGTCTTGCTTGCTGATAACGCAACTGAATATTTTCATCAATCAATGATTTTTTACTGCTCATCAACGAACGAGCCCATCCAACAACACGCACAGGATAATCAACCGCATACTGAATGGGTGCTACGATAAGAGAAAAACCCTTTCGCACACGGTTGACAGACTGATAATGAGTATCAGCCACCATGAGCGCCAAAGACAATACCAGCGTCAAAACGAAACTCGAAGATGAGTACAACCGTTTAGAAAAAAGCTGGCTTTGTAATCTATTCTGTTGAGAGAAAGTCACCACCGCGTAAGTCCATTGTTTCTAAAGCTTTGCCACCACCTCGTGCAACACACGTGAGTGGATCTTCTGCTACAAGAACAGGCAGGCCTGTTTCTTCCATCAGCAAGGTATCCATGTTTTTTAACAAGGCACCACCACCAGTTAAGACCATACCTCGTTCAGCAATATCAGCAGCAAGTTCCGGAGGAGCTAATTCCAAAGCGGCTCTTACGGCACCAACAATACCTGATAAAGGCTCCTGTAAGGCTTCTAATATTTCAGCACTCGTCAGCGTAAAACTTCTGGGAATCCCTTCAGCCAAGTTTCTCCCTCTTACTTCAATTTCAAATAAATCACGACTGGGGTATGCGGACCCAATTTCGTGTTTAATGCGCTCTGCTGTTGTTTCACCGATTAAAGTGCCGTAATTACGGCGTACATAAGAAACAATCGCATCGTCAAACTTATCACCACCAATACGAACAGACTGGTGATAAACAATTCCGCTCAACGAGATAATAGCAACTTCTGTCGTGCCACCACCAATATCGACGACCATAGACCCACTGGCTTCTTCTACAGGCATTCCAGAACCTAAAGCTGCGACCATCGGCTCTTCAATCAAAAAAACTTCCCGAGCACCAGCACCCATTGCTGACTCGCGAATGGCCCGTCTCTCTACTTGTGTTGAACCACATGGAACACAAACAAGCACTCGTGGACTGGGTCTTAAGAATCGATTTTCATGAACCTTGTGAATAAAATGCTGTAGCATTTTTTCAGTAACAAAAAAATCAGCAATGACCCCATCTTTCATAGGCCTAATTGCATTAATATTCCCAGGCGTTCGCCCCAACATGCGTTTAGCTTCTATACCAACCGCAGCCACTCTCTTTTGTCCAGACTCGCTGCGTAAAGCGACAACAGACGGCTCATTGAGTACTATTCCCTTATCCCGTACGTAAATAAGCGTATTTGCCGTGCCCAAGTCGATTGATAAATCGTTGGAGAAAATTCCCCTTAGCCCCCTGATCATGCCCATAAACACCTCGTATATTTTGTTGGGAACTTTAACTTAAATTTCAATAAAAATCGACAGATCTTTCACAAAAAAACGAAAGTAATCGAAAGAGCACTAAGCAACAAGCCTGTTTTACCTTGCGTTATGCTAACAATCTGAGATAATTAACCAATTTGGTAGAATCAAAAGGTTTAGTATGGAACAGTTAGCAACATTTATGACAAATCATTGGCAGCTTTGGATCGCACTCGTAGCAGTATTGGCGGCTATATTCGTAAACGAAATAATCTCCCAAAAAAAACGCGCTAAAGAAATTTCTACGGCAACAGCTATAGAACTGATGAATCACGAAAATGCCGTCATAGTCGATATACGTGACGCAGAAGCGTTTCGGGCAGGACATGTCATCAATGCTATTCATGCGTCTGCAAACGACTTCGAACAAAAGAAGATGGATAAACACAAAACACAGCCAGTAATCCTGATTTGTGCAAGGGGTTTACAATCAGCAGCACTTGGAAGTACATTACGTACTCAGGGATTTAGCCAAATCTCGGTTCTTGCCGGCGGAATGGCGTCATGGCAAGCAGCAAACTTACCCCTAGTCAAAGGCAAATAATCATGGCTCATGTTGTTATATATTCATCTGCGCATTGCCCGTATTGCGTGCGTGCAAAACGTTTGCTTGAAGCTAAAAACATCTTATATACCGAAATTCGTGTTGATGAAGATCCCAGTCAGCGTGAAGCAATGATAGCAAAATCAAATCGACAAACCGTACCCCAAATTTTTATTGATGAACTGTCTATAGGTGGATTTGATGACATGTATGCCCTTGACGTCAAAGGGGAATTGGACAAACTTTTAAGAGGATAAAAAAATCATGGTAGAACAAGAAAAAATTGAAAAAGAATCAGCTGATGCACAATTCATGATTCAAAGAATTTATATCAAAAACTTATCTTTTGAAACAACCAACACGCCTGCAATATTTCAACAGAAATGGGAACCTGAGTTGTCATTAGATTTGAATACGCAACACACAACGCTTGAGGATGGTATTTACGAAGTCGCATTGACCGTTACTGCAACGGTTAAAAATCAGGATTCGACTGCATTTCTGGTAGAAGTTCAACAAGCGGGTATATTTACTATTCAAGGCCCTGAGCCTGAGCAATTAGACCATTTACTTGGAAGTTTTTGTCCTAATATCCTCTTTCCGTATGCTCGTGAGGCTATAACCGCAGAAGTCATCAGAGGAAGCTTTCCTCAGCTCGTGTTGGCTCCGATTAATTTTGATGCTTTATATTTGCAACAACAAGAAGAGAAAAAACTGGCTAGCACAGCCAATATTAGTGAAGAAACCCACTAGACTATGAAAATCACATCCATCGCGATGCTAGGGGCAGGCTCTTGGGGAACAGCGGTTGCCATTCATCTGGCAAATATTGGTCATCATGTGATGTTGTGGGGGCACTCCCCTCAACATGCTAAACGTATGATATCAAACCGTTGTAATGAACGTTATTTACCAGATATTCCGTTTCCCCCAACCCTAATCCCAACGGTCTGTCTTGAGGAAAGCATTAACGAGGCTACACAGATTATTATTGCTGTACCCTCTCATGCTTTTTCAAATGTTTTAATGCAAATCCATGCTAAACCCGCTGGAATTTCCTGGTTAACAAAAGGGTTAGATCCAAGTACACACGCATTTTTAAGCGAATTGGTTGCCGACCGATGGGGTAGCTCTTTACCGATTGCCGTTATTTCCGGCCCTTCTTTTGCCTGCGAAGTTGCAAATGAACTCCCAACAGCATTAGTTGTTGCCGGTAATGATCAAAACCACTTAAAAACAATACAAACGATATTACATCACAAGAACATGCGCGTTTATTTGTCTGATGATTTTATTGGTGTCCAGTTATGTGGCGCTGTAAAAAATGTATTAGCAATTGCTTGTGGTATTAGCGATGGATTAAATTATGGTGCAAATGCTAAAGCCGCATTGATCACTCGAGGAATTGCCGAAATGAGTCGGCTAGGGCGTTCTTTAGGCGCACAACTCGATACATTTATGGGCCTGTCTGGCCTAGGGGATTTGGTTCTAACATGCACTGATGATCAATCGCGAAATCGACGTTTTGGTCTGAAGTTAGGTAAAGGACTAAACTTGGATGATGCCGAAAAAGAAATCGGTCAAGTTGTTGAAGGAAAATATAACGCCGCTCAAGTTTGTGCCCTTGCTAAACAATGTGGTGTTGACATGCCGATTTGTCATGAAGTCAACGCCTTACTGCAAGGCCAAGTCAGCGCTAAACAAGCCGTCATTAATCTCATGCAACGCCCACCCAGAGACGAAGCTTAGATTACAAGACTTATTCGAAACATGGCGCCCAGGATGTCTCATCCGACGATGGAGAAGGAGATAAGACAACACTCACAGAGTTTGGTGAACGGTTTCCAATGTTATTTCCCTCGCTTTTAAAAAGCCGTTCCCTATTATAAGAAACATTTCTCAGCGCACCTGGAACAATAGACGGCCTGATAATATAATGCTCAAGATCCTCGCTTACTTTTGACGGACAAGTTTTCTTAACATGAGCGCCACGACCTTCAAGATGAGCAATCATACAATCCGCATTACCATCTTCCCACGGTAGGCCAGCCGTTAATTCTATCGAACCCGGCTCAGGATCTTTATGATGAATCAAAACTTGTTTATTTTCTATGACAGGTAAAGCCATTTGTTCCATCGCACTTAACCCACCACTTCGTGTAATAACACAATGACTTCGTGCCATAATCGGCGCGATGGTTTTATCATCTTGATTTCCCAAACAAATGATGCACTGTTTTTGCAATTCTGTAAGCCCTGCAATCACATTGTGAATGGATTCATTTCCCTTTGCGCCGAATAAAAAAATATGTGTATAACCTTTCTGCAACAGAGGAAGAATATACGAAGCCGTGGCGTCTCCACCTAACGAACCCAACATAACCGATGCAACAGCCGCTCCTGCAGGAATGTTTCGCTCACATAATTCGTCGTCCTGTTTGAACGTTAAAACACAGTCATTTTTATCGCTAGCAAAGGATTCAAGAGACGCCGTATCTCTAAATGCAGCGCGTAACATAGGGTTATTATCCGGTGTAAGATGTACGATATTAATTCCCTCTAATTGACTTTCAAGCGCTTGATGAGGCTTACCCAAGCAATATAAATCGATATTAGCGCGCTGCGATGTCGTTAGTTTTTCAAGCGGGGATGAAAAATGAATAGCACCAGACGTTGGTAAATCAGTCATATGCTGATCAATCCTTATGGGCTTTAACACGTTATCACCCTGTCGCATTTTCGCTTTTTGCAGAGCATTCCATTCGCGTTTTGCAAAAAATAAAACAACATAGTTGATCCAAATTAAATTTAACCAATCAAACGTGGTTGCAGGCGGCACTAACAGCCTACTATGCATATCAGCAATTTTTTCATCTAGTGCGTTTATTTGGTTACGGATCTTCAGTAGCGTCTGATTGTGGGATACCAAATAAGACTCGTTATACCAAATGACTGCATCACACATAGCACCCAATGATTGAGGTTGAGTCGAAATAATAGATGTGTAAGGACTACCTGTTTCAGCTTGAGTTTTCAATAACTCAATTATTCTTGATTTAATAAATTGATAATGAATTTTATCTGAAATTGCTTGCTTATTGACCGTCTCAAGGAGTGCTTGAGTTTTATCTCGTCGTTGTAAGGCATTAAAAATAGCCGCCATTTCGTACCCAAAAGAATAGATATCAAGAAGTAAATCAATATAGGGCCTTTCGGGGGTTCGAAGCGAATTGTCTTGAAGATAACCAATTTCTTTCCAAAACGAGTCATAATCTAAAACGTTACTACCTATCATTTGCTCGTGAAACCACTCCCAAGCATTACCGACAAGCTTGAAGCGTGTTGCGTACAATATTCCTCGGAGCACGCTTCGTAGTGGATTCGATAAGCGATTATGATAAAGCGTCGCTTTATGACTAATAATTTCAGTATCATCTCGTGTTTTAAGTTCATCAATAATGCCTTTTGCTGCAGCAATATGACCACCTCCCCCACTTGACGCAATCAAAAGAGGGCGCTTTACTTCAATCATGTATTCACTAGGCATCATTTTACCTCTAAAAAATACGAGTTATGTCAAGTCTAATTGTTTAATATTAACTTAACATTAAGTTATTAAAGGCAAACATGGTTTTTTTATCTACACTTAAATTTGAAACGACTAATATATCATTTCTCGATGAACTTAAACTGGTTTCAAACTGGTGTCATACCGACCAATGCAATGAGCGGTAGTTATGATTATAAACTGGTTCTACTCTCGTACGTTATTGCCGTGCTTGCGTCTTATGTCGCCCTGGATATAGCCGGTTTTTTAAGAACAAACGCTGCTTTTGAAGAAAAAAAATCCATCAACATCTGGCTGCTCGTCAGTGCATTCTCCATGGGTGCGGGAATTTGGTCAATGCATTTCATTGGTATGCTCGCTTTTACCATGTCAATGCCCATGAGCTACGCACCATTCTGGACCGCTATGTCAATGATTGTAGCCATTGCAGCAGCTTGGCTTGCGTTGTTTTTATTTACAAATAGAGCGGGGCTTAGTGTAAGAAATTTAGCTCTAGGAGGTATTGTATTGGGAATTGCGATCGCCAGCATGCATTATCTGGGAATGATAGCGATGACGCCCAATATGATTATTCGCTATACGCCAGGATTATTTTTTTTGTCAATTATTATAGCACTCTGTGCATCAGAAGCTGCTTTATGGATGTCATTAAGAAATAAAGAGACATCATTAGCATATCGTATTCAAATCAATGTAATCAGTGCCATCATTATGGGTGCAGCCATTGCTGGCATGCATTATACCGGAATGGCCGCAGCTGTATTTTTACCAAATGAGACGGGTGTTATGACCCACCAACGGATCGATACTAGTTTATTAGGATTGTATATTGCAATTATAACAGTTTTTATTATTACCGGAGCTCTGGTTGTATCAACCTATAAACAATTATTAACGAGTCGTTTGCACGCTAACAACAGCAAGCTAAAAATCACACAATACGCTCTAAAAGAACTAAATTCTCATTTAGAAAAACGTATCAACGATAGAACACAAGATCTAAAATCGTCTTTGTCACTATTGAAATCAATTTTTGAAGCCACATCAGATGGCTTTATTGTGGTTAAGTCCGTAAACTGCTGTAAATTCTAGATGGCTGAGTAGGGATTGAGTCATCGCTAAAATTCGGTACTATTGAGTTGCGAACAACAACAAAACCGAGGAGATTAGCGATGACG
>JAJZSG010000083.1 GCA_021849905.1 Pseudomonadota bacterium | reverse complement strand
CTGCTCCCATATAACATTGATCCTGTATTGTTAGTTGATATGAGAAGCATACCCGAGCTGATTATGCCCGAGAAAGATGGGGTTAATTAAACGCTTACGTAGATTTGGCAAAAGCTATTAAGCGCTTTTTTTGACAAAAACATATATATAAATTTGTTTTAGTTTATTCCTCAATGATGACTAGGGGATTAAAACCGTTTTTCGGAAAGGTATTTAAATACTATAACTTTAATGAATAAAACCTGTGAGGGTTTGCTATAGGCTGCAAACTTAGTTTTGACGTTGAATATACATATCAACTTAAACCGATAACTCAGTGTCCAATTTTATGTTTAAAATAAAACCTACTCCCCATTGATTTATATGGGGAGTAGGTTTTATACGATTGTTTGGTTGCGCGTACAAACTGCGAAATTTATTGATTTAAATAATAAATTTTCAAGAAGCCCTAATTTTAACGCCCTTTTTTAACCACTAGTTTTTCTTTAATACGTGCAGCACGTCCGGCTAAGTTACGTAAATAATATAATTTTGCACGTCGTACATCACCAGAGCGTTTAACGGTAATGCTATCAACGACCGGGCTATAGGTTTGGAAAACACGCTCAACGCCCACATTATGGGATATTTTTCTTACAGTGAATGCTGAATTTAAACCTCGATTGCGTTTGGCAATAACAACGCCTTCAAATGCTTGTAAACGCTCACGTGTTCCTTCTTTCACTTTCACTTGAACAAGCACCGTGTCACCTGGATTAAAATCAGGAATAACTTTACCTTGCATTTGTTCAGCATTGATTTGGTCAATAATATTTGTCATCGCTTATTCCTCGTGTTCATGTTTAAATTCAACAAGCAATTGCTTGTCTATATCGGTTAATTGTATTTTTTCCAACAAATCAGGTCGTTTTAACCACGTTATTCCTAATGCTTGTTTTCTTCGCCATTGATCAATGTCACGATGGCTTCCACCTAATAAAACGTCAGGGACTTGTCCGGCTAATAAACTAGCCGGGCGAGTGTAGTGAGGGTGATCAAGTAATCCATTCATAAATGAATCATTCGATGCAGAACTTGAATGACCAAGCGCTCCAGGTAAAAGACGCACAATCGCGTCTATAAATACCATGGCTGCTAACTCACCACCACTTAAAATAAAGTCCCCTAAAGACCATTCCTCATCAACATGGTTGATGAGAACTCGCTCATCGACCCCTTCATAACGACCGGCCAAAAATAATAAAGGCTGTTGATGAGCGACAATATGATTTAAGTCTGTTTGTGTAATAACCCGACCTTGAGGGCTCAGATATATTGTTTTACACGTTTTTGGCAAATGCGCTTTAGCATGTGCTATTGCTGCAGACAACGGCTCGTACATCATGACCATGCCAGGTCCGCCGCCATAAGGCCTATCATCAACTTGTCCATGAGCGTTAACGGCCCATTCACGTAGATTCCAGCAGTCTAGTTTGGCAATACCTTGTGTAAATGCTCTGCCTGTTACACCAAAATTTAAACTTGCAAACATGTCGGGTATAACACTGATTACACCAAAGTGTTGCATTAACTAAAAGTCCTCATCCCATACGACGGTGATTAGACGTTTTATTTTATCAACGTCTGTAATGACATCATCCAACAGAAAAGGAATTAAGTGACGTTTTTCCTCATGCTCGATAACCAAGACGTCGTTTGATCCCGTAGCCATGAGTTCACTGACAACACCAAGCATAATGCATTTTTCGTTAACGACATGCATACCGACTAATTCGTGCCAGTAATATTCACCGGTATTTAACGCTTGAAGTTGTGAACGCTTAACGGCAATATCTATATTCGTTAAGCGAGCAATATCATCTCGGTCGTCACAGTTTTTTATTTTAACCAGAATAGACTTATTATTTATTTTGGTTTCTGTAATATCGAGAAGCGTCCACTGATTATCTATATAAAAGTGCCAGTCGACGTAGTTTAAAATATTATCACGTGGCTCTGTAAAAGAGACAACAGTAATAAATCCTTTAATCCCATGAGGACGGCCAAATTTACCAACGATCAGCCACTCAGAACTATTATTCACGTTATGCGGTAGCAATTTTTCTGTTAAATTCTTTAGTCAAAGATGCAACCCTATCAGATAATTGTGCACCAAGACCTTGCCAATCTGTTAATTTCTTGATGTCTAGATGTAGACGAACTTCTTGTCCTCTCGCAACAGGATTGAAATAACCAATACTTTCAATGTAGTTTGCGTCCCGACGTCTGCGACTATCAGTCACAACGATATGATAAAAAGGGCGCTTCTTGGCGCCTGCTCGTGCTAAACGTATAACGACCATTGTATCCTCTGCTATAAACGTGATTACGTAAAAATGCTTTGTATTGTACGAAAATTAACTTCATATGGGAAGTGTTTGTATGGAATTAGTTAAAATTACCCGGAAACATGCCTTTTAGTCCGGCTATCCCTCCGATTCCTCGCATCATCTTCTGCATTGCACCGGGCTTGGTGAATTTTTTCATCATTTTTTCCATTTGGCTAAATTGTTTAAGTAAACGATTTACGTCTTGAATTTGAGTGCCAGATCCTAAAGCAATTCGTTTTTTTCTTGAGCCGGCAATCAGTTTAGGAATGCGCCGTTCCTTAGGCGTCATGGAGTTAATGATTGCAACAGTTTTTGAGATGCTTTTATCGTTAACCTGATTCATAGCGCCTTGTGGCAGCTGATTCATTCCAGGCAGTTTGCTCATCATGCCAGAAATGCCACCCATGTTATTCATCTGAAGTAGTTGTTGTCTAAAATCTTCCAAATCAAATCCATTGCCTTTTTTGATTTTTTTTGCCAATTTTTCATGGGTTGCTTTGTCTGTTTTGCGTTCAACTTCTTCAATCAGACTTAGAATATCACCCATCCCTAAAATTCGGGAGGCAATTCGCTCTGGATGAAAGGGTTCTAGTGCCTCAATTTTTTCACCTGAGCCAATAAATTTTATGGGCTGCCCTGTAATATGTCTAACCGATAATGCAGCCCCTCCACGAGCATCACCGTCTGTTTTCGTTAAGATGATTCCTGTTAACGGGAGTTCGTCATGGAAGGCTTTTGCTGTATTGGCTGCATCTTGCCCTGTCATACTGTCAACAACAAATAAGGTCTCTGTTGGTTTTATTTCTTGATGCAAGGCTTTAATTTCAGCCATCATCTCCGAGTCAACATGAAGACGCCCTGCCGTATCGACAATAAGAATATCCATAAATTGTTTTTTTGCGCTGTCTAGCGCTTTTTTGGCGATTGCTAGTGGCGTGTCTTTATCTTCAGCGGGGTAAAAAGCAACGTCTATTTGATTAGCCAATAATTCAAGTTGTTGAATAGCAGCAGGACGATACACGTCAACACTAACTAGCATGACTTTTTTCTTTTCTGTTTCTTTTAAGTAAAGCGCTAATTTTGCCGTACTAGTAGTTTTTCCTGAACCTTGTAATCCGGCCATTAAAAAAACAGCTGGAGGTTGGGTTTTTAAATTTAATTCTGAACGCTCATCGCCCATGATATGGATCAATTCATCATTGACGATTTTTACCAGTGCTTGGTCAGGCTGCAAGCTTGTTAAAACGCTTTGGCCTAAGGCTTTGAGTTTGACTTCGTCGATGAAGCTTTTTACTACAGGTAAAGCAACATCAGCTTCTAACAAAGATAACCGTACTTCACGTAATGCATCATGCATGTTATCTTCTGTTAGACGACTTTTTCCACTGATGGTTTTAAATGTCCGGGTTAAGCGTTCGGTTAAATTTTCAAACATGATTTTACCTTTTAAAGATGACTGATTGTTATACTTTTATCATACCACAGAGCCGAGGTCTCGTTACAGGGACTCAACAGGTTCTTGTTAGATAGGGTATACTAATTTTTTATTCGTTATTATGCTCATTAAGGATATTCGTGCATTTTTCTATTACACTTCTTTTATTTCTGGTTTTGTTTTTGATTGTGTTGAGTGCTTTTTTTTCTGCTTCAGAAATTGGCATGATGTCCTTAAACCGTTATCGATTAAAATACCTAGTGAAAAAAAATCATAAACAAGCCATTCGAGTGAATCAACTGCTAGCCCATCCTGATCGCTTACTCAGTGTCGTGTTAATCGGTAATACGTTTGCTAATATTATTGCTTCAATGGCAGGTACGCTGATAGGACAGCATTTGTACGGAGACTTAGGTGTTGCGGTAGCCACGGCATTATTAACTATCGTTATTCTTGTGTTTTCAGAAATGACGCCTAAAACCCTTGCGGCTCTTTATCCTCAGCAAGTTGCTTTTGCGTGTTCATTTCCTTTGAAAATACTTCAATTAATCTTTGCTCCCTTCGTCTATCTCGTCAGTGGTGTTGCAAATGTGTTATTGCGTTTATGCGGTGTATCCATCGACAGTGTACGACGTGAAACGTTAACGGGTGAAGAGCTTCGCTCTGTTGTTCATGAAGCCGGTGGATTAATGCCTACTGAGCATAAAAGTATGTTAATTAGCTTACTTGACCTGGAGCAAGCTCGAGTTGAAGATATTATGGTACCCATGAGTGATATTGTTGGCATTGATTTAGATCAACCTTGGAATAAGCTTCTAGAACAGTTACAGACTATGCAACATACTCGATTGCCATTATACCGTACTCAGATTGATAATATTGTGGGTATGATTCATTTGCGTAGTGTATTAAATATTGCGCTTGATAATAGGCTTGATTTGGATAGTCTATTAAAAATTGCCGAGGTTCCTTATTTTATTCCTGAAGGCACATCACTTAATGTCCAGATTTTAAATTTTCAGAAAATGAAACGTAGAAGCTGTTTCGTTGTTAACGAGTATGGTGATCTACAAGGACTTGTCACAATGGAAGATATTCTTGAAGAAATAGTTGGGGAATTTACAACCGATATTGCTGCTTTAAGCAAAGATATCACGCCTCAAGATAATGGTTCGGTAATCGTGGATGCGAGCATTACCTTGAGAAATTTAAATCGTCTTCTTAATTGGCATTTGCCGGCACTGGGTCCTCGGACTCTAAGCGGGCTAATTATTGAATATCTGGGTTATATACCGCCCGCTGAATGTTGTCTTTCTATCGAAGGTTATCAAATAGAGGTTTTAAAAGTAAGTGATAATATTATTAAAAGCGTAAGAATTATGAAGGAAGAGAAAAAAAGATAAGAAGATTTTTTGGTTCAGAAGAGCTTACATTGTAGTATCATGAATATGTAATGATTTCCCGTAAAATTTTTCTATGTCAGAGAGTAGTTTTTCTGCGGGAGACGATTTTGTAAAATTACTGGTTAAGTTATCGATCCAAGCCCCATCGCTTAATCGTTGGATGATGGTCATGTAACCTTTTTTTTTCGGGATATAAGGCTAATAACCAGTTTTTATAGACAATTGCATAAAGTTTCATAGCGTCCAGGGTCGCCACTTCTTCTTTTTTGATCTCTAATTGGCCACTTTTTTTATCCACAGTAAAAAATTGTTGGCCTAAAATTCTCGCTTTGTCGCGAGACAACAATTGATTGGGTAGCATACCACTTTCCATAATAAAAGCACGTTCTGGTATTTGAACTTCTGTATTAAAAAAACTGCTTAACAAAGAAGTACCGTCAAATTGATTGCTGAGATTTATGTTAGAAAAATCGAGTATGGTTGGTGCAATGTCGATTAGTGCAACACGTTGAGTGATTATTCTAGAAGGTGTTAACCGTTGACCTTGTTTATAAATTTTAAATGCGAGTACACAGTGATATTGGTCTGTACTGAGTAAGTCAGAGCCGTGTCCTGCGCTTCGACTCAGTGTTGTTGATGTATTTTTTTTTAAATAATCACCAAATTGACTATGCCCCCTCCCCTGATATGTTTGTGCTAATGTTTGGCGCGAGCCGCGTGCATATAGTGTTTCACCATGATCACTCAACAAAACGACTAAACTATTTTCAAGATAACCTTGTTTTTTTAACGTGATTAAAAACTGATTGACCTGTTTATCTACGTGGTGCACCGCAGCTGAAAATAGGACTTCACGTTCCGTTATATTATATTCATCTTTAACTTGTGCTGGTGAGGATGTTGCAAAGGCATAAGGCCAATGGGGCAGGGTAAAATGTACGGCCATAAACAGTGGCGCTTTAGAATTTTGTGAGTTTAAAGCCCGTGCTAATGCGCGATCGAATGTTGATGGATAATATGAAAAATGACTGGCACGATTCATATGGTTATAAGGAAACAGATATTTTGCAAAAGATAAGTTAATCAGTAAATTACTGAGTGGAAAATCGTTAAACGTACCTAATAAAATATCATTAACGCCTATTTTAGGACCGATAATCTGCTGAAATCCAAATTCGTGGCCCAAATTATTAAAACGTCGATCATCGGTTGCAAAAATAGTTTGATAACCCTCGCGTTGCAAACGCCATGCAATGCTAGTGGCTGATTTGACTTGATGGGGTGGCATCAGATTATAGCGTGCACCGTGATGATAAGGGTATTGGCCTGTTAGAATGCTCGTCCATGCTGGGTATGTCCGTGCTAGTGGGCTGATTGTTTCATTGAATAAAACACTCTGTTTTACAAATTTATGCATAGTAGGCGTGTTTTGGGCACTTATTGCGTTGGGAGGCAATGAATCGACGCCTATTAGAATTACATTGGGTCTCAAATCGAGGTGGCTGATTAAGATTGGCGTCATTGAGAAATAATTCGCACAACTTAATATTAATAAAGCGAATGTAACCATCGTTTTTGGTTTCTTTTTAATTGCTAAATATAAAGTATTTAATACAAGCGTAGCCAACACTAAAAGTGAAAGGCTCAAGCTTATAACAATAAAATAGTGAGGTAATTCGGGTAAAAATAATCGACTAAAAATACTCAATGGAAAAAAATAGGCATTTAGCATGTGCAATGCATAAATACATAAGCCCCAAATAATAATTTGCCAACGCTCAATGGTTTTGTATGAAATAGTTGATGGCGTATTTGTGAGGGACATGATGGAGTAACGTTGTATTACTCCCCACAACAGGACTGTTTGTATAAACGATAGTACCAAGTACAGGCAAACATGAATAAACAACGTGAAAAGAAATTCACCGTATATAAAACCGGGTAATGGAATCGCTCGAACGAAACTGCTACTTTGAGAGAGGATATAGCCTATTTGGCAACTTAGAACAACGAGATTAAATAGAAAAAAACGTATCAACCATGAGGATAATCGTGCCATTTAAGCGGACTGTTGTCTTAAAGCCGCTCGATTACGGAGTGCATTTCCGATAGTATTACTATCTAGAAACTCTAACTCACCTCCTGATGGTATCCCATGCGCTAATTGGCTAACATGCACGTTGTATGGAGAAAGAAGTGCTTGTATAAAATGAATAGTTGTTTGCCCTTCAATAGTGGGACTCAAAGCTAGTATAATTTCTTTTATTTCCTCGTTATTGATCAGCTGCTCTAATTTGGGTAAGCCAATATTTTCAGGACCAATCCCGTCAAGCGGTGAAATTCTACCCATTAACACGTAATACCCACCTTTGTAAGCGCAACTATGCTCTATCGCGACAACGTCCGCATGGCTTTCCACGACACAAAGGGTTGTTAAGTCCCTATTTTTATCTGAGCAATTGATGCATAAATCTTCAATCGTAAAATCATTACAACGTTGGCAATGTCGAATGGAATTCATCGCTTCATTAAGGCATGATGCTAAATGCAAACCGCGCTGTCTTTGATGTTGCAATAAATGAAATACAATGCGCTGGGCAGATTTCGGCCCAACGCCAGGAAGACAACGTAAAGCATCCACAAGTTTAGATAATGTATCCATGATGGATTATTCTTTACTGTCGTCTCCTTCTTTTTTCATAAAGTCAGTAGGAATATTTAACCCAGCGGTTAACTGAGCTATTTTTTCTTTGGATGCAGTTTCAACCTGTCGAACTGCGTCATTTACTGCTGCTGCCACTAAGTCTTCTAGCATCTCAGATC
>JAJZSG010000001.1 GCA_021849905.1 Pseudomonadota bacterium | reverse complement strand
TTCCGATCTTTATCTTTAGTTTTGTTCCATGTTATTTGCTTTATCGGTTATGAAGGGTCGGCAAACCCTTCATAGCGAATCATTTTTTTTTAGTATTCCAATTTTTTTATCATCTAGCAGTGACTATAAATTAAAACTACATTGAATAATTTATGCAGTCAACTCCAAATATTGTTTTAACCCATTGATTCATAGGTGATTATTTAATATTAATGGTTCACAAATGGTTCACAAATTATTTTTTTAATGGTTCACAAGTGGTTCACAAATTATTTTTTTAATGGTTCACAAATGCTTTATATGTGTTTGTTGATAAACTACCAATCAATACAGCTCTTATTAGGTTTGCACTATTAATCAATGGTTCACAATCGGTTCACAAATTATTAGCGTTAATGGTTCACAATTGGTTCATCTGCTCGTGTTAATAATGGTTCACAATCAATTTGCAAAAAAAGGAAAAAACATTAAAAAATATTTTTTTTGATGTCTTGTTTGTTTTATCTTGACGATGTCATTTTGCTGTGACATTGTATGTTTTTGTGTTATTAAAAAATAAAAACATACAAGGCTGAATAAATGGAGCAAATGACTTGGACAAACTCTGATATTAGAAAATTATTCAAAATGGATAATCGTTATAAATCTGTTCAAACGCTTTATAATGCGGAGGAAAGAGGTGAAATCCCTGTAGCAGAGAGAGAGGCTAGAGGAAAAATTTCAACCAGAATCTGGGATTTAGCCCAACTGCCACAAATAGGTAAAAAGTTTGGATTTTTAAAATCACCCATTAAGCAAAAAATATTGTGTACATACATGCAGAAGGGTGGAGTTTATAAAACAACAACTAGTTACAATCGTGCTCGTACTCTGGCATTAAATGGAATAAAAGTATTATTAATCGGATTAGATCCAGAATGTTCTATTACTGACATTATTATTCCTCAGCAAGAACTTATCAGGCTAGATGATTTTAAACAGGGAAAAGGACTTTATCATTATTTTTGTCAAAATGCAGATTTGAGCGAAATAATTCATCCGACTTCTCTGCCTACTTTGGATTTTATCCCTGAAACGCATGATTTAGTGAAGTTAGACAAATGGATGTCTCATGAGAAAAGACGAGAATATATATTCGTTGACAAATTAATATCTAAACTAGCTGATTATGAAGTTGTTATTTTTGACAACAGTCCAACATGGAACCATTTGGTTGAGAATTCTATTATGGTCTCTTCCTCTATTATTATGCCGCTCGGGTGCAATCTTTTGGCATATAACGCCTCAGCTACTAACATGCAAAATATTTGGGACTTTCAAGAGGCAATGAAGCTTGAAAATCAAAATTTAATAATGTTCAGTACAGCACTTGAAAGAAGTTCTTTAAGTCAACAAATAAGTGCCACCTATCTAAATAGATACGTTGATTACATGATAGCTACTCCCATACGTAAATCAGTTAAGTGGGAGGAAGCTTTAATGTCAAAGCAAACAATCATAGAGTATGCACCGGGATCAACGCCAGCTGAAGAGTATTATCATCTAATTAGCGAGGAATGGAGTCGAGTAAATGGTGTTTCGCAAGGTTTTGTAGATGTTTTGTTAGCCAATGAAAATGAGGCAGTCTAATGGCTATTAAAAAAGGAGCTTTTGATTTATACACAAAAGAGCGCCAATTACCAAAAAAGAATCAAGATCGAGTTTTTCGCGAATCTCATTTTTTTGATAATATAATTGGAAATGATAACGGTTCACAAACGGTTCACAAACGGTTCACAAATCATGAGTCAGATACGTCTTCTGATCCAGTGAAAATGCTTCAAGATTTGGCACAGCCGGAGCTCAGTAATGGTTTGAAAACGGTCCACAATCGGTTCACAAATCATGACTCAGATACGTCTTCAGAACCAGTAGAAAAGCTATATGATTTGGCACAGCCGGAGTTCATTAATGGTTCACAATCGGTTCACAATCGGTTCACAAGTCATGAGTCAGATACGTCTTCAGAACCAGTAGAAAAGCTATATGATTTGGCACAGCCGGAACTCAATAATGGTTCACAAACGGCTCACAAACGGTTCACAGATCATGAGTCAGATACGTCTTCAGAACCAGTAGAAAAGCTATATGATTTGGCACAGCCGGAGTTCATTAATGGTTCACAAACGGTTCACAATCGGTTCACAAGTCATGAGTCAGATACGTCTTCAGAACCAGTAGAAAAACTATATGATTTGGCACAGCCGGAACTCAATAATGGTTCACAAACGGTTCACAATCGGTTCACAAGTCATGAGTTAGATACGTCTTCTGATCCAGTAGAAAAGCTATATGATTTGGCACAGCCGGAGCTCAACAATGGTTCACAAACGGTTCACAAGCGATTCACAAGTCATGAGTCAGATACCTCTTCTGACCCAGTGAACAGGCTTCAAGATTTGGCACAGCCGGAGCTCAGCAATGGTTTGCAAACGGTTCACAAGCGGTTCACAAATCATGGGTCAGATACGTCTTCTGATCCGGTAGAAAAGCTATATGATTTGGCACAGCCGGAGCTCAACAATGGTTCACAAACGGTTCACAAGCGGTTCACAAGTCATGAGTCAGATACGTCTTCTGATCCAGTAGAAAAGCTATATGATTTGGCACAGCCGGAGCTCAGCAATGGTTTGCAAACGGTTCACAAACGGTTCACAAGTCACGAGTCACATTTGTCTTTTGATCCAGTAGAGCAGGTTCACGGTTTGGTACAACCGGAATTCACCAATGGTTCACACACGTTTCAAAATAGGTTCTTAGATATTAGCTCTTCGGAGCCAAACAAAAATAAAGATCTTTCTCTACCTGTGATAAAATTTTCCCAATTGATAGGAAATCAAAGAGACATAATTCTAGCGCTGTATAAAAACATACAACTGAATGATTTAGTTACAACAAAAGAACTTACGTTAAATGAAATTTCGATGCTATCCGGTGTAAATAAGAAATCATTAAAAAATACGTTATTCAGATTAGCAAGCGCTGGACTTATTATTAGGTCAGATCAAAAAGTAGGGCGGGGTGGGTGGGTTAAATATAGTATTCACTCTGATATAAGAGATGAAATAAAAAATATTGGTATTTTTTTGATGGTCAAAAAAAAATGATTTATTTATGCCCACCATAAAGTATAAATCAGGTGAATAAACTCATGTTTAATCTAGATAGAAAACAACGAATATATGTCCTTGCACTAGGTGGTACAATTGCTTCTGTTGCAAACCAACATACAGAAGAGTTTTATAACCGCTCATCGATTAATATAAATGAGCTTATTGCGGCTCTTCCTTTTGATCCAGAAAAGCTAACCATCGTTTGCGATCAAATTTTACATCAAATCAGCCACGAAATTAGTCATGATGATTTGTTTTTATTAGCAAAAAAAGTTAACGAATTGGTAAATAGTGATGACGTAGATGGAATTGTTATTACGCATGGAACTAACAGCATAGAAGAAACAGCTTATTTCTTAAGTTTGGTGATTAATACAAAAAAGCCTATAGTTTTTACAGGATCATTTAGGCCATTTAATGCTCTAGGTTATGATGGGGATAGAAATTTATATAATGCAATATTACTTGCAAGCAATAGAAATGAATCAAAAATTGGTGTTGTACTCACATTTAATGACGGCATCGTCAGCGCTCGTGATGCATCCAAGCTAAATCCCTCAGTAATGGGAAATTTTTCAATAAATGGGTCTGGAGTAATTGGTTTTATTCAATCAAACAAAATACGCATTCACAGTATGGTTCAAAACAGGCATACCTATCGCAGCGAATTTAGTATACATGACATGAGTAATTTTGCGAAGATATTTATAATTTATGGTCATATTGGCATGGATTCTACTTTTGTTAAAGCGGCTATAGAAAATAATGCACAAGGGATTATTAGTGCAGGAATGGGAAAAGGGTATCAACCCAACGAAGTTACAGAAGCATTAAACAAGGCAAGTTGCAAAGGCGTTTATGTTGTCAGGTGCTCAAGAACAGGACAAGGATTTATTAACACAGACGAAAAAATCGATGATGAGTATGGTATTATCGCAGGTGGTTCATTGAATCCTCAGAAAGCGAGAATTTTATTAGCTGTTGCATTATCAAAAACGCGAAACAAGATGGAAATTCAAAGAATTTTCAATCAATATTAAGGTTCTTACTTTATGGATTGGGATAGATCAAAAATATTAACAAAATGGTTTGCTGATTTGGCAATAAGTTACAATGAATTTCGTAAAGAATCTAAAAGTTGTCGATTTAAAATCGTCAATATAGAAACCAATAAAGAAACGAATGAAGTGACATTACTCGTGTTAGTTAATGGAATTAAAAAACAAGTCGTTCCCTATTCCCCTAAAGAGCTGGTTGTAGATGATGTAATGCTTGAAGAATTTTCCTCGTTTGATGTGAGAGCAATAACTTTTTATGCTATTCAACAAAGCAATAAAAAAAGTGAAAACGCACCAAAGTGCCGTATTAAAAGGCAAGAGTTTTTAAAAGGCAAAACAGTTTTCATTATCAAGAAGTTTCAAGAGGATGGCGAAGAGAGGTGGTTAGCACACGAGCTGTATTGTGATTCCGCATTGTTAACCAAGTTCGGACACGATGACCTAAAAATTATTATAAGCACTGCTATCCAAGAGCAAGCAATAGATGATTTTCGGGATAATGATGAAGAATGAATATGCCAATGAACAATGTAATATCAAACAATAATTTGGATCCACAAATTACAGAAAACTATAGATACATACGATTAGTGGCCATGGTATATATTACTTTTTTATTGGCAGCAACAGTGGTTGCATATAGAATTGTGATTATTGGCCCAGTTCCAGAACCTGGTTCCACGTTGATTTACACATTTTCGTTTTTTTTAGCAAATGTTTATGCGGAAAGTTATGGAAAAGATCTTGCAAAGAAATTGATTTTAGAATCAATATGCTGTGGTTACATATTCGCGTTGTTGTTAACAGCCGTAAATTTATTTCCTGCCCCTGATTATTGGGATAATACCGGTGCTTACAATCAGGTATTAGGTCATGTTTTACGATTTACAAATGCTGGAGTAGTTGGTTTTCTGATTAGCTCGTTTTTAAACATCCATCTCTTTACAAGGTGGAAATATAAAATGAAAGGAAGAGCTTTTTGGTATAGAAGCCTCTTAGCTTCCAGTATAAGCGAAGGAGCAGCAACATTTATTTCTGGTATTATTACGTTTTTCGGGATGATGCCGACAAAACAAATTATTTATCTTATGGCTAGCGCTTTGATATTCAAGCTGTTATATGGATTAATTGCTGTCTGGCCAGCAAGTTTTTTAGCGTTTTTATTAAAAAGAAAAGAACGTGGCGCCTGTCACCATCCTTCTGTTGTATGCATTAAGGATAATTTAATTGTCTCACTTAAACTCAACGGATAATATGATCTGTTCTTGATTGAATGAGCAAGCCAAGATACTTAGTGTCTTCTGATATTTGTGTTGATTTATAGTCTTTGTGCGATGGACTTAAACATTTTTTATAAATTTTTTTGCCTTTGATTAATATTTGCCTGACTTCTATTTCATTGTTTGGTAGCTCAAGTAAGGAGAAATCCCCATTAGACGGCTTTTTATTGGGGTCAAATACTAAAATGGCCCCATTAGACAACTTGGGCTCCATCGAATCATCATTCATTCTTAAGGCGAATATATTTTTAGAAAAACCAATATCGACTAATATTTTTTCATTGCTTTGTGATAAAAGCTCGTTTAGTGATTTTTTACTGAGAAAATCCCAATCAATTATCGGAATTTCTTGCCAGCCTAAATGGACAGTATTTAGTTTTGGTTTGACATCAAAATTTTCATCACCAATTAATTGGCTGATTGAAACCATAAAATAGTTAGCTAATGGACTTAAGGTCGCAATTTTTGGGTTTTTATTTTCTCCTGACAAAATTCTATTGATAACCTGTTGGGCAACGCCCGTTTTACGTGCGAGCTCATTTTCGCTTATCTTGGCGTTAAATAATAAATTCTTGAGGTTCGCGCTGAGTTTATTCATCTATTTAATATCATTTTTAAGTTAGAGCTTATAGGAATTAATAAGCAGTAACAATTAAAGTAAGCAGCTATTGAGATCTACACTTTAGAGTGTTAAACTATCTCTACACTTTAAAGTGTAACTTTAGACCAAAAATCAATCACGATTATACCGTGTAGCTTAATGGCTAAGTTTTAATGGATTTTTAAAAAAAGTACTTACGATTTATTAGCCCGCTGGAAGCCACTGTTTGGCGACGAGAAACTTCCAGCTATTGTCTAAGGCAATGATTGCCTGTGTTTATGATAACATACAATGTTGTGAGAAAACACGGCAGTTTTGCCTCTATAAGAAAAAAATAGAGGTAATGATGTCTAGTTCTATATTTTTATATGATTATTTAGCAGAAGTTGCAAAATATAACGACGCAAGAACAGCGATCGAGGCCTGTTTTGAGGGATTGCCTCATGCTATTTCAAGGTTAGTTAATCTACTGATTACTAGGGCGAACCCTGAATCGGGAATCGTCGAAAACATCACCTACAGTGATCTAGCTTCTACATTAACCGTCAATGCAGCTCCAGGCCGTAAAGACTCCGGCACCCCTCAAAAGCAAACGATCCGAAGTTATTTGCGAACCATTCAATCACAATGCGGCGATCATTTTAAAATTATCAGTGATGGTCAAGCGCTTAAAATACAGCTCCCTACATTACCAGCGATCTATGCATCACATTTTGAATCCACAGAAGTGTACACAGATAAAAACAAGGTATTTTACACAGCTACAACCCCTACAAAAATTGAGGGAAAGCCCATTTTTGAGGATGAATTTAACACAGAAGAATACACAGAACCGTACACAGCTGATTTGGTTGCCCCCATCAACGCACACGCGATTAAACCCAATTTTCAACCCAATAATAACAACTCTGTGTCGGAAGAGTTAGTGGGAATAAAAAAACCAATCAGCGACGATTTCTATCCCTCCCAGTTTGCGATCGACAAAGCGTTAAGCTTGGGCTTTTCCAAGGCAACCGATCCTGATGAGCTAAGAAAATTCATTCTGTTTAATCAAGCAAACGGGAGCATTTGGCGTAACTATGACTATGTTTTCATCATGTGGGCACAATCTGTCCTCGAACGAGAGAAAGCGCAGAAGGCCAAAGCAGAACAACCTAAAACCAAGCATACCTATTCAAGGAGCGATTCAAATGAGCAACGTCAAACCCCTTCAGAGCGTGTCATCGCGATGTTTACCCAAGGAGGTGGCCTTGAGTTCAATCAGACGTCACGACGATTCAACCGGCGAGGAGCAGCACATCAACCCGCTACAGTCAGAATGCTTAGTGTCGACGATTTGGGTCCAGTTAACTGATATTTATGGCGCGCGTTTTTCCAACGCAACGGATGTAAAAAATGCGCGTGTTTGGCAGTACGCACTGAATGATTTAACCGAAGATGAGGTGAGATGTGGTCTGCATGCCATGTTACGTGATGAGCGTTTTGAAACCTGGCCTCCTAATGTGACGCAGTTTAGACATTTGTGTTTAAAGGGCAAAACAGGTGCTTTGCCGAGCGTTCATAAAGCGTTTGCTGAGGCGCGCCAAAACGCGCTTTATTCATCGCCCAAGTGGAGTCATAAAGCGGTGAAATTCACGGTGAAGTACGTCGGTGTTGATGTGGTTAATTCAGCGTATACGCACGAGGCGTTTCAGACGTTCTCAAAAGCTTATGCAAAAGTATGCGTGCGTATTTCTGAGGGGTTCACGATACCTGACGTGGCTGATGAAGAGGTGTCTTATTATCACAGACAGAAAACTAAACGTGCGGTCAGTCGCATCAAAAACAACAACATATCATTAGGGAGTCTGCTTCATGGCTATTGCTAATCTTAAAACGTTCAATCAAGAGGAGTTACTCCACGTTCTAAGCCAATGCGCACATCAGTTGACGCAAGCGTGGCAAGCCACAGAAATTGACTCGTTATTTGAAGCGTCTTTTGAGGCGACATTAGCGTGCCAGTTTTTGAGATGTGAGTTAGCCATGCAGAACAATAATTACCGAATTCACTAAAACCATAAGGAAAAAACGTAATGTTAATTTTAACGAGGAACATGAACCAGTCCATCGTCATTGGGGAAGATATGTTTATTTCAGTCCTTGGCGTCAAGGGCAATCAGGTTCGTTTGGGCATTCACCGGTTAATCGGACTATCGGCCACAGCCATTTAGCCGCCATGGTAGTTGAATACTTGAAGTGTGAAATAGTCAGGCAAGACCCATTTCACTAACCATAACAATAAGGAAGGCCGTATGAAACAGGTTATCAAAGGTATCCCGCTGATGGCGTTCATTGCACTGGTGGGCATGAGCTGTGCATTTGCCGTGGTATTAAACGGCATGCCTTTTGCGTCATCTTCTGTTGAAAATCATGAGAGTCAAGTCGCGCGTCTTGTTGATGTGAAACACCGGATTGAAATGACGCGGTTTGATGAGGGGCCACTGAGTTGGGATGGTCAAAATGACAATGCGCGAAAATCTCAACAATCAGGGGTTATGGTGGGTGAGGTGTATGTCATGAATCAAATGCTTGAGGTTATGCTCGAGGATATCAAAATCAATTCGTTGTTGAAGCCAGGAGAGCTTGCGCTAACAAACGGGTTTGACGATGGATAAATCCGATATTTCGTCATCGATAGGGTAAGTAAGGTCATTAAAGCAGTTTAAAAAAGAAACAAAACAGGTTTCACGGGGTTTTTTTACCCTAAATTTGGGGTAAAGACGGTTTTTAAGATTGAACTGGACTCAGAAGCATATTCGTTATTCAAGCTGGCTTATGAGGAAGTGTGTTTGATGGTTAAGCAAGGACTTAAATTGCAGGAAACGCATGACATTCCCTTAATCGCTAGTTCGCAAAGCAGCGCTATTGGCGAAGAGAATTTGGCAAAAATGAAACGCCTTTTAGGAGCGAGATAATGTTTGAAATATCAAGAATGAGGACGTATAGCCAACGGGACTTAGCTGAACTCTTAGGCCTATGCACTGATCACTTAGCAGCAGCATATCAAGAGCTTTGTATCCGAGATTTAAGTCGATTATCAATTGAGGCCTATAGTGCCGCTGAATTTAAAAGTTGTATGGCGGAGCAAGGCCACCCCAACCACCACGTTCATTAAAACGAAACACAACAAGGAGAATGTTATGCAAGGTTTTTTAAGAAGAAATATAAACAAAAAAACCGTGAATATTGCGGCAACAATGGGGGCAGTAGCTGTGTTAACGGGTTGCGCTGCAACACAGACCGCTTTTGAACATGGTCACTTGGAAACATCAACCAAATTAAGTGAAACGGTTTTCTTAAACCCTGTTGCAGATAATCAAAAAACGGTATTTGTTTCAGTTAAGAACACCTCAGACCAAGAGAATTTGAATCTAGAGCCTGCACTAAAATCATCTTTCAAAGCGCATGGATATCAGGTCGTTGGCTCACCCAATAGTGCACACTACTTGCTACAAGCTAACATTCTAAAAGTCGGCAAAATGTCTATCTCAGCTAGCCAATCGGCATTAGGTGGAGGATATGGTAGTGCACTTGCAGGTGGTGTCGCAGGTGCTGCACTTGGCTCATTAACCCATAACACTAACGCGATGATAGGTGGCGGCATAATAGGCGGTGTCGCTGGTTTAGCAGCAGATTCTCTGATTAAAGATGTGAACTACAGCATAATCACTGACGTACAAATTAGTGAAAAGGTCGCCGGTGGCGTTAAAGTCCATGAAGTACATCGTGCGTCCCTTCGCCAAGGTAGTTCATCCAGCTTAAATCAAACATCAACCACCGACAGCCAATTTCAACGATATCGTGTGAGGATTATTTCTAACGCAGACAAAGTTAATTTGAGCTTTAAAGACGCCATACCTGCACTTAAAACCGGCCTCGTCAAAGCATTGGTTGGAATTTTTTAAGCACAGCAACAACGATTTCAGAACTTAAATACAACAACAGGAGCAACTAAACATGAACATTGCAAAAAGTGCCGTACTTCTCGCAAGTCTTTTGACTGCGGGAAGCATCTTTGCTCAGGGCTCAGAATGCGGACGTCACGTGAGAGTACCCGGTGAGGCGATTGGGGCTCTGAAGACTCAAATGCCGGAATCATTTCTTTGGCGGTTCGTAGGACGGATTGATGCAGATGTGTTGGATTTCTGTCATGAAGCCCAAACCTCACAAATCCACATCTAGCCGCGTACTCAACTTATATGGAGATTGAAACATGAAGCCATTGATACTAGCCGTCATTTTGTTAACTGGAATAGGTGGTGCCTTTGCCGAGTCGCCCGCATCGACAACGAATAACATCGAGCAAGCATCAACAGGAGGCATTACGTTTGATGATAACAGTCTGAATAGGTTGAATGATTCATTTGATGTGCTGAAATTTAGGAAAATTCTTCATGGAAGCGAACTTTACGCCATGCTCATGAGTATAAACGTCAATGCGCCCGGAACGACTGAAGCATTGGCGTATGTAGCGCTCCTTCATGAAGCAAAAGAAATCAACAAAAACCTGGATCGGATTGTATTTGCAATCCAAAAAAATAATGAGCTGATGTCTCATAACACGATGTTTCAAGGGTGAGCATAACGCGCCACATCATTTAAACATAAGCAACTCATCACATTGATTACAAAATGAGCTCAGAACTGCGCTCAGGGGATTTTTTTAAGTTAAAAACTACAAGGAGCAATAAAAATGATTAAAAAATGTATCAACGCAGTGAAATATGGTCTAACCACAGTACCGCTGAGTTTAATTGCAAAGTCGGCATTTGCGACGGACTTATTAAGCAAAGCGCTAGAAGGTGACGTCCAGGCTTCATTAGGTGGTGACGGTAAATTTTGGAAAATATTTACCCTCGTTGCCATCATGCTCGCAACGGGTTCAGCAGTCACCACAAAAAATCCAATGGTCTTTATTGGCGTGATGGCGGTGGCGTTTGTTCCGACATTCCTGATTAAAACCTTTGTATTTTAAAGCGAGGAATTCTCATGAATAACGCAGTCATGTTTCGGTTTTTAACAGAGCTTGATAAGCCAAAACGGTATTTGAGCTTAACGGCAGATGAAGTGGTGATAGCAGGCCTTGGCTTTCTGTTGCTCGCAGTATGCAACCAGAAAGTTGTGGTCGCTATCACCAGTTTTTTAATGCTCTCAATACTGCGTTATTTGAAAAAGGGTGATAGTCCACGCGTGTTGCTGGTGTTGGCGTATTGGTATTTACCAAACGCCTGCACCCAATTTTTTCTTCCGAAACTTACCCCTTCACATTTTAGAGTGTGGGTCGCATAGAGGTGCTTATGGAACATCGTCTTTACCAGAATCGATTGAGTCAACTATCAGCACGATTCAACTTGATGGTTGTTTTGGTGTTTGGACTGCTTATCAGTAATGTTTTGCTCGCAGCACTCGCATGGTATACGAGCATTCATCAAAAAGTACTCGTAACGCCGTTTGAAAGTAGTCACGGCTTTACAAATTCCGACGCGTCTGTTGATGCCAAGTACTTAAGCCTCATGAGCGAGAACTTCATTAATGAGCGTCTCAATATAACGCCTGAGACAATTATGAGTGCTCACAAACGCCTCTTAACGTTTGTTGATGGCAGTCGTTATGCATCCATGCAAACAACACTCGCACATGAAGAAGCGGCCGTTCAAAAAAACAAAATCTCCAGTGATTTTAAGATAACTGACATGCACTTAGACCCCCGTGCATTGAAAGCAACCATAACAGGCGTTCTGAGTCGCGCAGTCGGTGGGCGTGAACTCAAATCTGCACGCATCACCTATGAGCTTACCTACCGTTATCGGTTCGGACGCTTATCGATTTTAAGTTTTACAAAAATAAAGGAGTTAGAGCATGCGTAACCTCATTGCAGGTAGTTTATTAACATTATTGGCCTCACAAAGCTTTGGACAGACGACACTGTCAGTGCGTGACAACAGTGACGTGACGCTCAATTTAAGCCAATCCAATTACAACCGATTAGTCGTTAAAAACGACAAAATCGTTGAAGCAGTTTTTCCTGAAACAGCTATGGGCATTAAGCGTGATGAGCAAGATGGTAGCGTTTATGTGATGCTGACAGCAGAGTCGAGCCCCTTCACGTTATTTCTCACAACCGAAGCCGGACATCACTTTTCAGTCACAGTGACAGGCGAAGCTGGGCTTGGCAAAACGGTTGAGCTTGTAGCGCCAAGAGTAGCTTTGGCATCAAGCCCCGTAAAGGTCGCACCTCAATTGAGTCCTAAAATCACCCAAGACCCTCATCAAGACGCGATGCTCGAAATTATTAATCATATGGAGCGCAAGGAAATCATGCCGGGCATGACAGTCAGCCATCCATTTGGACGAGCTGAGCGCATGGGTGCGGGCCTGTCGCTTGTCCCGAAAGAAATATGGAAAGGGGAGGGGGTAGAGGCTTCACGATTAGAAGTTTATAACGGCGGCAGTAAAGCGTTAAACCTATTGCCAGAATGGTTTGAAGATAAAGATGTCACTGCGATGAAGCTTTCACAACCCATCCTCAAGCCACACGAAACAGCAATCCTTTATCGGGTACGCGAGGTCGCTCATGGCTAATCTACGCTTGAATGGCCTAATTAAATCACGCCAAATGCGCATGATGAGTTTGGTTGGCGGTGGTCTATTGGTCTTAAGCATGACGATTGTGGCACTTCTTGCGGACGCCAAGCCTAAAAAGCACAGTGCCGTTGATAAAAAGACCGATTTAACCGGAATTATTGATGAGTCCTTTACCGACGCCAATGCGGTAAGCGCGATGACTGCCCAACAAAGTGAGCTAGAGTCATTAAAAACGCAATTGAGTCAATTGTCGCAATCAATTAAAGACATGAATGAAGTTCATCAAAAAGAAGCACGTGAAATGGCGATGAAACGCCAAGAAACGGCGCAGATAAAGAACACACCATCACCCGTGACTGATGCACAACGTCAGTTCACAAACGGTTCACAAGCATCATTGAATGGCACTCAAGCCGGTCTCTGGCATAACGGAGGCAATAAAGCCGCAAATGGCTTATCACGCATGGTGTCACGTCCTGCCCGTATTCATACGGTGTCCTTTCGAAAAGCGCATCACAAAAAGCCGCAAACACGCCTCAACCCCAATCGTTATGTACCCTCGAACACGTCGGTGCGAGCAGTGATTCTAGGCGGTGCTGATGCTGATGCATCGGTGAACGGCCAGAGTAGAAACAACGGAGTGATGTTATTTAAGTTCTTAGAAGACGGTACGCTACCTAATGGCCAGCGCTCACGCCTTCGAGGCTGTCGTGTAAGTGGTAATGCTTATGGTGACATTTCTAGTGAACGGGCCTTTGCAACGCTTTACAAGATTTCTTGCGCACATCCTGGCGAGCCAATTATTGATAAAGAAGTCACGGGATGGGTGTTTTTCAACGGCAAGGTTGGCGTGAAGGGCGTACCGCTGATGCGCGATAACAAAATCATGCAGTGGGCTGGAATTAGTGGTGCGCTCTCTGGGATTGCAAGTGCTGCGCAATACGCACAATCGGTACAAAGTATTAGTTCGTTTGGGGCAGCCTCGGTTGTACCACAATCTAATATTGGCCCTTATGCCGCCTATGGCGGCGCTTCAAAGGCTGCTGATGTGTTATCGCAATATTACGTGAAACGTGCGGAGCAGTACCACCCTGTGATACAGGTCGGGTCTGGCAACGTGGTCACCATTGTCTTTAAAGATGGATTTTACCTAGAACCCGCAGAAGACAGTCATTCAGAAGAAAAATATCAAAGCACACGTCCGATGCGGCCTTTGAGAAGCGAAATGAATGAGCAAGGCGCGCCGGACAATCCCGCGGATTCACCAAACTTTACTGTACCGCCAGAAGTTTTAAATCAAATTGATAGTGCTTCCAACCAATCCTTTGCTTCAACAGGAGTACAGCCATGAGATTAAACAATATTGCATTTATAGCAATCAGCACAACCAGTCTTTTGATGAGCGCCTGCTCGCCAATGAATTCAGCGTTTAGTTGTCATGCAACAGCAAGTGATAGCTGCATGACCATCGAGCAAGTTGATGCGATGACGCGTTACGCCGACGGTGATAGCCGTCATGGTCACTCAAGCAGACACCAAAGAAGCATTGGTAGGCTTAACCGTTATGAGAGCACAAACCATTTGAGCTCAAAAGTTTGGGTACCACCCCGCCCCATGAAATAGGCGTAACGAATCCATTCACGAAAAATGAAACAACAAGGAATATAAAATGAACGATTCATGGGTACATTTGATAAGGGATAAAGCGCGCCAGCATTTTCATCGCTTCTCTCATCTATTAGGCGAAACGGCGAGTCATGCGCCGTCCTCAGTGCTTGATGCGGGACGTGCCCAAAAGCTTATCACAGTAGATTTGCCTTCATTTAAAAGCGTGTTGCCCTATGAATCTATCGATGCCGATCTCATTTTCATTAATCACACAACGGCAGGGTTTGGGCTGCATGTCTTGCCCGCCAGTGGGGCAGACATGTCGCTCATGAAATCAATGGCTGAGCTATTTAAAACGAAGCTACCTGTCGGTGTTGATTGTACGGTCATGCTTTATAAGCATCATTATATTGGTGATGCATTAGCTCATAACTATGAGCCCATTATGAAAAAGGGCGGGGTACATGCAGAGCTTGCACGCCAAAGCCTTAAGTTTCATTTAAAAGCCATCAAGGAGGGCTACCCCAATGGACGCAACATCCCCGCGCAATTAGCTGACTATCGATGTTATTTCTTCTTGTCATGCCAAAAAGTAGGCGATTATCAAACGCGATTAAAGCACCTGCGTGATGATTTTTCGTCTGAATTAAAAGTGGCAGGCCTTGCTTTTGAAGATGTCGATAGGGATGAATTTCAGCGTCTATTGAAAGCGCTCACGGCACCCAATCTTGATGACATAGAATGGCCAGCCGTCTCACATGAAAATGAGCTGTTGCGCGAAGCAATCATTGACCCATCAATCATGGTTGAGATAGCCGATCGCACTATCAATTTCAGTACGACAAATCAAGACGGCGAAGAACACAAGGTTCGTGTGATTCAATGCGAGTTATCAGGCTACCCTAAAAAAAATACGCCATGGGCACTATGGCAAACGCCTGATTTATTCGCCAATCTCATGCGTGCGGAACACGGTATTCAATGCCCGTTTTTAATCAGTTTTACCATTCGAGGCGCGAATCAAGAGCGTCTGCGAGTATCCGCCAAACGTCGTGCTAAATCCCTTTCAAACAATCTCAAAGCCATACAAGTCTTTATGAACCCCAGCATCAAAGATGAAGCGGAAGAATGGGCAATCGTTCATGAAGAGGGAAGCAAGGGCAATTTAGAGCTTTTTCCAACCGTTTACAACGTCACGCTGTTCACGACCGAAGAAAATGCTCGCGAACATCTTGCTAAAGCGTTAAGTGCCTTTCGCCAATGTGAGTTTACGCTTACACCAACCCCCTGCAAACAGTGGCTTAGATATCTTGGGAGTCTTCCCTTCCTTTTAAGCGAGGGGCTATTTGAAAGCTTTGAAACATTAGGCATGACAAAAACCTTAACGCATTACAATGTCGCCAACCTCATGCCTATTATTGCCGAATTCAAAGGCTCGCGCTCAGGTTTAATTCTGCCGACCTACCGACATCAGTTATTTTTTTACGATCCATTTGACGAAAAAAGCTTGCCCATCACTAATTACAACCGCTTAATGGTTGCATCAAGCGGTTCGGGTAAGTCCTTTTTTCAATTAGCACTCCTGCAAGAAGCACAATCACGTGACCATTTGACCTTTGTGATTGATTTAGGGGGTTCATATAAGCATTTATGTGAAATGGTGGGCGGTACTTATATTGATGCGTCAACGCTCTCTTTAAATCCATTCACGCTGTTTGATTTTGAAGGTGTCACCGAGATTGCTCGCGAGAAAGATATCGAGAAAGTAAACGACTACGTGCAAATTCGCGATTTGTTAGGCCTCATGGCAAGCCCCAATGCCCCGCTTGATGCTGTACAAAACGCCTGGCTCCTGCGTGCAACGCTTGAAGTGTGGAAACGCTTCAAAGGGGATGCGTGCATTGATGATGTGATTGTCGTACTTCGCGAAATATTAGCCACTGATTCTGAGTCTATCGGTGACCAACGCTTAAAGGATTTAATCCTTTTACTAATTCAATATGGAAAAAATGGCGTTTATGGGGCGATGTTTAATGGAAAAACACCGTTGTTAAATGACTCCAACTTTATCGTTCTTGAAATGGGTGAGCTTGCAACGAACCCAGAGCTTTTAACGATAGTGATGTTTGTGATGATTGTCATTATCCAAGGACAGTTCTATCACACCGACCGCCGTATTAAAAAACAATGCAATATCGATGAAGCCTGGCGCTTTTTGTTAGGTGGGAATCCTGTAGCAGCAAACTTTATCGCAACAGGGTTTCGAACGGCACGCAAACATAACGGCGGATTTTCAGTGAATACGCAGTTCTTAGGGGATACGAACGAGACGCTTCAAGGCAGAGCCATTGCGGCGAGCAGTGATACCAAAATCATTATGCGGCAAGGGGATTTTCAAACCTATGTGACGGCCCATCCTGACGTATTTACCCCGCATCAAGTTGAGATGATTGAGTCTTTTGGTGAGGCGAAAGGGCAGGGGTTTTCAAGCATGATGATGCAATTCGGAAAAGTCAGTACCTTCCATCGTTATTTCGCCGATCCGTTTGCAACGGCACTCTTTTCAACGAGCGGCGATGTATTTGGGGAAATCGAAGCGTTGCTAGATGACGGCGTATCTATCGGAGATGCGGTTCGGCGTGCGGCAAGGCTGCCGGTTGAGGATGCCGCATGAAAATATTGACCTTCACGATGAGTTGTATGGCTGTCGCTTTGGCATGTGCGGCACTTTTGGGTTTAATGAAATCAGGGACAAGCGTTGCCACTTTTGATGTTCAACGAGTTCGTGGTCAATTCATTCATCAATTGGCGCTGCATAAAGCGAGCCAAGAACTCGTTAATACCTCAAGCGTATCTTTCAAACGCAAGCTGCAAGACGTGTTAGATGCCTATGCGCATGAAAAACGAGTCGTCATCCTTGATGGCAAACACGTACTATCCAGTGGCAAGGATGTCACTGAAGACATAATCCCACGGCTTTCGCGCGCTATGCGAGGCCAATCATGAAGCATGTCGTTTGTGGCGTTTTATTGACGTTCGTGGCATGCGCCTCTTTTGCAAAATCCTTTGGCGTCATTGGTGCGACTTTTCCCGTGCGAGAAATGAGCTTTTTAGCGTTTATTGAGCTGAAATTAAAGGCACTTAGCGAGAACGGTACGTTACAGACACTTGAGTCTGAATGGCAGGAAACGGCGGCTCGTTCAGCTAATCGCCCCAAACCTGTTGGCTTACCTCGCGCTGTGATAAAGCGAACCGTCCACTACGACCCCACCGTGACATTAACTAAAGATATTTTAAATGAATTGGGTCATGTTATTTATCCGGCGGGAACGCGTGTCAATGGATTAGAAGCACGCCCTAACTATGCGCCATGCTGGCTCTTCTTTAATGCAGATGATAAAGCGCAAGTCTTGTGGGCGCGTCGTCAAATGGACTTCTGCCAACAACCTAAGCTCATTTTAACGGGCGGTGCGGTACGAGACGCCGAAGACGCACTCAACATGATAATTTACTTCGATCAAAGCGGTCGTTTGTCCTCTCGATTTCAATTAAAAGCAGTTCCTGCAACCGTCACACGCGATGGCAATCGCCTGATCCTTTCAGAGATTGTGATTAAGGAGAACGGCGATGTCATTTAAAGGGTTTTTGTTAAGCCTTTTCCTCGTGTTGTCTAATGTTGCAAGCGCATCTCATTGCACCGGCCATTTTTTAAATCCCATTAAAGATGTCTGTTGGAAATGCCTTTTTCCGCTCTCAATTGGGAACACCAACATTGTTGGCAGTCACTTGCCTGATACGCGAAACGCATCCCTTCCAATTGGACGATGCGGCACGCGCATCGGTCTTAATATTGGCTTTTGGGAACCCCATGCAATTGTTGATGTAACGGACACGCCTTATTGCTTGGTGAATCTTGGTGGTCATCAAGTAAACCTTGGACTAAAGCAATCTCGCGGCGGACAACATCACGTAGGACATGGGGAGGTGAGCGCTTTTTATCATGTGCATTGGTATAAATATCCGCTCTTAAATTGGCTCAGCATTATCACGAGTGTCGGCTGCCTGCAAACAGGGGATTTTGATGTCGCCTATCTGACAGAACTTGACCCACAGTGGTCTGATTCAGAAATGAGCTTTGTCTTAAATCCTGAAGCAACGCTATTTGGCAATCCAGTCGCGCAAACCTCGTGTGCGGCGGACGCCCTGTCATCAACCATAAACTCCCTTCCAATGGACAGTCTTTTTTGGTGCGCTGGCTCTCAAGGAAGTCACTACCCATTAACAGGACACGTTAATGCACCAGTATCGCCCGTGCAAACGGCATTACTGCTTGCTGAGCGCTTAAATTACAAATTACATCGTGAAGGTCTCATTCTTGATTCAAGTCCTGATGCGGCACGAATTTGCACTGAGCATTACACGCCTACCATTCCCAAATCACGTTATCGCTACGAAATGGTCAATCAAGTCGCTGATGGTGGGCATTGTTACCCAACCGGTTCGTCAACACTGACTTGGGAAACGGAAAAGATTAAGCCGCATACACCAGACCAATATGGTTTTTTGGTGTGGCGCAAGAGAAATTGCGTATTTTTATAACAACAGGAGCGTTAAATGAGTCGTAATCAAATCGGTACTTGGATTGATAAGCTGTTATTTTTTATTCTGTGGAGTTGGTATTACTTAGGCGTGCTCAACATAGCGTGGGCTATTTTGCCAGCGGATAGCAGCCTTGCCATTGATGCCTTCACTCAAAGCGATTTGACGTCTTTGGTCTGGAGTGCTGCGTGTGGTTTTTTACTGACGTTAATAGGCGTCACAAACGCAACATTGAACTTAAAAGCAGCCCGCAAGTCTGGTGATATCAAGTTTATCGTCAAAAATAGTATCGACGTTTTAATGTGTGCGGTCATTGCATTGCTGCCCCTTATCGCAATTAGCCACCGCATGTTTATTCAAGAAACATTTAATCCTCATGTATGGTTAGGGCTTGTTTGTCTTTCCCTTTTTGCAACAGCCTTTCATTACCGACGTGCCCAAAAAACTCGACAACGTCTATTGGGAGCGCGTTGATGCGTTTGTTAATGATGGGACTAATTCTGAGCCTGGTAGTCGCGGGTGCAAACGCTGCTGTCACAACACAAGTATTTGTCAGCTTTTCAATGCCAGAACCTTTACTTGAACAATGCTTGACTGAGAGCGCGCATCTTCATATTCCAGCCATTTTAAATGGACTGATTGATAACTCCATGCCTAAAACGATTCAACGCATAGAGGCGCTTTCAAAAGCTGTTCCCAATCTCAATCTTCAAATTGACCCAACAGCGTTTGAGCGCTTTGGTATTCAACAAGTACCCGCGCTCGTTGTTGATAACGGCCATGACTTTGATGTGCTGTATGGCAATTTAAATTTGCGCGACGGGTTAATGCGGATTGCAGGACTTGGGGATAGCGGTCTTACGCGTCCTGATGCCAGGAGAATCATCGGTGGCTAAAGTGACGCTCTTGATTTGGCTTATCCTTGTGACGTTCGTGCAAATGGCCACGTCAGCGCCTGTGACGACGGCAAGCGCTTTTAAACAGGCACTTGGGCAATTTAAGCCAAATGAGGCCTTACCAGGATTCACTAACAATCCATCTGAGACAAACTATAGCTCGCTTGATAAGGAGAGTTTATCAAGACAAGGAGTTGCGGCTGCCACGAAAAACGATATAGCCAATCAAGTCATTAACCAGTCGAGAACCCGATCGCGCGCGAAACTTAATCCTAATAGCTCAGAAATGCAAATGGCCGACCATTTAATTGAGGGGAGCGATTCGGTTAAAGAGGGTGGTTGTTATAAAGCACCACCGTTGTGTCATACCGACATGGTAACGAAAGCTTGCGAAGACAGCATTCATTATGAAGAGAGCCAATGCCTTGAGCGCTTGACTATTAAAATGGAAACTAAAATCCATAACGTTACGCGCATCGTTTTCGGATTAAATTTCCAGCCCCCATTTGATTTGGCTGACTGCGGGAAATGGTCGAAGGACGGTCTTTGTAAACCAGAAAATGAAGTTCATGTGAGCCCTTTTTGCCATGCTGTTTCGATTAAAGTCACTCAAAATGGGCTGGATGTCGCAACATCAACCGATCAAACCTGCACCAATCTCATGGTAACCCTGAAATCTCGCATAAAAGGCCAACGGGGTAAAATTGATATCACGGTCACGGAACATACCACTGAGGATGTCTTGGACACACAGAGTTGCCCGGCGCTGCAAGAAAGAGCGACCAATGGCGCTTGTATTTTTCAAGCAGACGAACCGTGCCTCGAAGCCAATGTTACAAAAATCATCAACGGATTTCCTATTCAACGTGCCTGCTGGGGCAAGTCAATGCGCTATCAATGCGTGGCTGGCACTTCGAGTTCGTGTACATCACTCATTAATCAAGGTTGCACCCAAACGTTGTCTTCTTGTGTCACGCAGCAATTTGGAGTGTGTACAACCTATGCACAAACATTTGAATGCGCAATCGACACCTGCATTCCGCAACCTGATATTTGCATGGAGCCACTTCCTTGTACAGACGGCTCTTGTGACGCGACTCACAATGAAGAAAGCCATGACATGGGTGAAGGCGTATCACGATTAGGGGCACTAGCAGGGGCTGCCAGTGATGTTGCCACCAAACAAGTTGATTCAGGAGTGCCTCAGATTTTTGCGGGCGAGGTCATTGACTGCAAATCCTATCCGCTTGGCTTTCGTGATTGTTGCACCGATAGCGGATGGGGTGATTGGGTTCAAAATTGCCCGGCTCCCTTGAAAGTACTGCAAAAAGCAAAAGATGAGAAGCGTGTTGTCTCGTTAGGCAAATACAGAAAACATAAACTTGACCTTGACGAGCACCATGCCTTTTGCGTTTTTCCATCAAAACTCAGCGCCATTATTCAAAAAGAAGGTAGGGGCGCACAACTTCATATTTCATTCGGCAAAGCTAAAAAACCGGATTGTCGCGGGATAACACCAGAAGAATTAGAGCGCATCAATTTTAGCAAACTCAACTTATCACCGATTGAACATGATCTTGTAGCGCGCCTAAATCCACCTAATGCCGCCACTAGTGAAGCCTATAATCAAGCGCATATCGAACGACTTAATCAAGAGGGGAAGGCACATGATTAAATGGATTTGTGGGTTCGCATTCATAGCAATCTCAACATTAGCCGCAGCCGACGAGGCACCCATTGGCTTCCTTTGGTATAACACACCAAAGCCGCCGGTGACGCAAAAAGCGCAAAAGCCAAAAGGCGTGCCCTTTAATCAAATGAGCTATACAGAACGTGATAAAGTGCTGAACTTCTACACACTGGAAGCACTACACCGGGCGCGTCAGACAAAATCTATGGAAGACATGCGCCAGTTTTTAGCACTGCAAGATTATTGGATGAAAGAATCCTCACGCTTTCGTAATCTCTTTCATAAAACGATGCTCTATTATCCTGAGTATGATTATCAAGTGACACATCCAACCTCAAGCATTGGCACTAAATTATTAGACTCTGAACGTGAAAAAAATAATAAAGACGCGATTCATAGCCTCTCAAAAACCCACGGGTTGCTCTTTTTTTATCGAGCTAAAAACACCTATGACCAAAAGCAAATTGCGGTTCTTCAAGATTTTTGTGAGCGCTTTGCGCTTCCATTGATTCCAGTCAGTGTCGATGGTAAACGAGCACCCGAACTACCTGATTCGCGATTAGATAACGGACAAGCAGAGGCACTTGGCGTGCGTTTCTTCCCAGCCATACTGCTCGTCAATCCAAGACGTCAAGAAACCTTACCGATTGCATTTGGCTTCACAACGCAAGACGTGCTTGAACAAAACCTCGTTAGTGTCATTCATCATTTCAAGGAAGACGGATTATGAAAAAAATAGTCACGATTGCCATCGCGGTCATGAGCCTATGGTTAAGCACCCATTATGCGGCAACCGCGCCAAACTCCAAGCCAGAAAACGCTTTTTTTTACACCCATGGCTTCGTATTCTTCTTCGCAAGCACCTGCCCTTACTGCCATCAGTTTTCTCCAGTATTAAGTCGAGTCGCAAACGACTTCGGAGCAAAAGTGCTGCCATTATCGTTTGATAACCAACCTCTGCCTGAATTTAAGGACTTTCTGCCTGCAACGAGCGACTGGACAACCATCGCCTTTAAAAACCAATCCATTCACTATCCCGCGCTTTTTATTGCAAACCAAAGAACTCAAATGCTCTATCCAGTATCGATTGGCTCGTTGAATGAACGTGAGCTCACAACACGCCTTGAAGAACTCATTCCTAAAATTATTGTCTATGAAAATACAGGGAGCGTGTCATGAAACTTAGACTTAAAATGCTCGCGCTTAGTATGGCTCTCGTAAGCTCGTCTCATGCCGATGTGGCAAGTGACATGTCCTCATTTTTCAATGGCATCAATGTTGCTTCAAACATCACGAAACCTGCTGCCTTTCAATCGCAAGCAGCAGGCTTTTATGGCGGCGGCTCGCTTTATGCGCGTACTCGCGTAAGCCGTTACCAGCTTGTGGAATTAGATTTACCAAGCTATCGCGCGGGTTGTAATGGTATTGATTTATTTACGGGAAGTTTAAGCTTTATCAGTCATCAAAAGCTTGTTGATTTAGGTAAGCAAGTGATGACGAGCTCGGGTGCCTATGCGGTCGATGTGATGTTAGCCACAACCGTTCCAGAACTAAAACAAGTCCGTGACTATCTGCAAACGATGGCGCAAAAGGTTAATCAAGCAAGTGTGAATTCGTGTGAAATGGCACAAAATTTTGTCGGTGGAATGTTTCCCAAAACGGCTGCCTCTCAACAAAAAATTTGCCATGATCAGGCTGCAATGGGCAGGTCAGGGGTTATTTCTGATTATGTCTCGGCGCGCATGGAATGTAGTGGCGATGGACATGACGCGGTTATGGAAAAAGCCGCAAAAGACGAACATCAAAAGAAACAAGTCGTTTTAAATAAAAATATCGTCTGGTCTATTTTACAAAAAAATGCCTTCTTAAATGGGGATGTGGAACTCGCTGAGATGGTCATGAGCCTCACGGGAACCTTGATTATTGATAAAGCGGGCAAGGTAAAAGTTGTGCCTTCTTTGGCTTCAAGCACTCACTTCATTCAATCCTTACTGGGTGGAACTAATTCAGCAAGTAATGAGCAAATGTGGCGATGCAGTGATGAAAGCGCTGGCACCACTTGTATGGACGTGAGTCTTAAAAAAATGAACGTTACTGAGGCACAAACATTGACTGCGCGTGTTCGAACCATTATCGAATCGCTCGACACCAAACTAAAAAACGATGAAGCCAAAACAGCTGAGGAAGAAAACTTTTTAAATTTAACCATTTTCCCCATTATGAAGTTTCTAGCGGTCTTAAACAGCACACATTATAACGATGCAGCCGTTGAAATTGAGGGCTACTCAACACTCATCGCCGAAGACCTACTGCAACATTATTTAAGCGGCTTACTACAAGACGTCGCCAATGCGACCGCGGGCTCCGATCTCAATGAAGATCTCGTTCGCGATATTCAAACGCGTATTCGGGATGCTAATCGTGAAATTGCGTCCGTCGATCCAAAAGTTGCTCGGAAACTTCAAGAAAAAATAGCACTTATTTCACGCATGGGTGAGATTGAGAAACAACTCGCCAGTGGACTTGGCAATACAGCGCATTAAGGAGAGGAATAGATGTCACATCACGTTATGACGATTCACGTTTTGGCCGCAGGTGATTTATTCGCCGATGTCTTAAATGCCATCACCGCCTTCATGAGTCAAAACGACTTTTTTGATTTGTTGCGCATCACGGCACTCATCGGCATTGTGATGGTCACGGTTGGATTTTTAAAATCACGCGACCCAATGGTATTTGCTAAATGGTTTTTTGGCTATGTTTTATGTACCAATTTGTTATTGATCCCCAAAACGAGCGTCTTGATTCAAGACATTTCAACTCAAAAAATAGTTACAGTAGGTAACGTCCCTGTTGTCTTCGCCGTAACTGCGAGTCTTTTAACCAGTGTTGGTTATGGGCTTGCACAAAGCTATGACGCGCTCTTTGCAACACCCGGTGATTTTGCCTATACCAAAACCGGCGCGCTCTTTGGAGCTAAACTCATCGAGGCGGCGCACGATTTCAGAATCATTGATCCAACCCTTAAAGATGAAATGGATCACTATTTTCGCTCATGTGTAGTAGGCGATATCCGGCTTAATCAAAAATACAGTGTTGGCGATTTGGCGACATCCACCAACATCTGGGATGTAATTAGCAAAAAAGCATCCCCTTTACGGATGACCGAAGTAAACGGTGCACTCGTGACGTGCGAGGAAGCTAGCCGTGGGGACGGTGTACATAGCCTTAAAGCACGCCTAGACGCTGAAATTCACAAAACCTACAGCATCTTTGGAATTAACCTCTTTGGAAAACAAAAAAAGACCACCTATGAACGCCTGTTTGAAACGCATTTAACGTCGGCCGCAAAGTACTATCAAGGACTGACCGACACATCAAGCAACATCTTTTTGCAAGCCATGATGATTAACGCGATGGGGGATGGCATTAACCACTATCAAGCGTTTACCGATAATACAGCCAGTGTTGTTAATCATGAGTTCACTAAATCACAACTGCAACATCGTTGGAGCTGGGATATTTTGGGCCTAAAGGCTGTGTGGTTTTTACCCCTGCTGCACACCAACCTTTTGCTAATTTTATTTGGCGTATTCCCCTTGGTTCTCGCTCTCGGCACGATGCCAGGTGGTGGGCGTATTTTTACAGGCTACCTGCAATTTCTCTTATCACTGCAATGCTGGCCGGTTCTTTTTGCGGTCATTAATCATGGGATGAGTCAATACGGGATGGACGCCGTATCGAGCCATGGTGCCATGACGATGGTCAATCTTGATAAAATGACCGAATTAAGCCGAGATATTTCAGGCGTTGCAGGCTACATCATGGCGATGATTCCGTTTATCGCGAAAGGCTTGGTGTCTAACTTAGGTGAGGCTTTCAATGGGCTTGCAACCAGCATCACGGGCCACGTTCAAGGCTCAGGAATGGCGGTCGCGGGTGAAGCGGCAAGTGCTTCCTTTGGGCTTGGGCAAACAAGCTTTTATAATACGACAGCGAATAATATGTCTGCCAATAAGCATGATACCAACTGGACGAATATGCATGGAATGCATTCTGAACAGAGTGCATCTGGGGTCATTAAAACCGTTACAAGAAGTGGAGAAACTGTTTTCGATGTAAGCCCAGGCATGACACGGGGTGCTGTCTCAATTAATACATCAGACGCATTAAGCGGCTCTCTCAATCAAGCCTATGAAACATCTAAACAGGCAGCTCAAAATGAATCTCAACATTTTCAAAGCGCAATATCCAATGCGTCACACCGTGCGATGCAGCTCTCTCAACTCGATGGCCATGATATGCGGCTAGGCGACGGGGTATCTTCTCAAGAGTCCGGTCAATACACACAAGCGCTATCCAAAATGACGAGCATTGCGTCCGATGTTTCCAAGCGCTTGGGCGTTAGTCAAGAAGAGGCCATGACAACGTTAACATCAATGAGTGCAAGCGGTCATGTAAGCGCCTCAAGCGATCGAAGTATTGTGGGTCATTTAGCCAAACTCACTATTGGTGCCGAGGGTGGGGTGCGAACAGATGAGAAATACGATCGTTCATCGACCTCCGGTGATCGATATCATGAAGGTACTGATCAATCCGTAACCGCGAAAGAAGCTGAAGATTTTAATAAATCATTTAATTTTGCCAGTCAATTTGTGGCAACGCATCACTTTGATGATTCACATTCAAAAGGAGCGAGCTTGTCTCGTCAATTGGGTGCGGATCTACGTGATGCCGAAACCGCGAGTCATCAGGTGGATGCATCCTTATCTAAAGCCGAACGCTTACAAAATGCAAGAAGTTATGTTGAATCCCATGGGGCGCAAGTTAATGCCGACCTCAATCAAGCATTCCCGGGTTATGTTGAGTCCCGTGTTGGACGTGCTAAACGCGATGAGCTCTTTTCACATCCTGGTGATATGGCGTCCATTCAACAACTTCAAACCCTTGGACAAGATTTTGTTGCCCATAAACGCGATGATTTAATAGCCACGTTCGGAAACCAATCCCAAAGCGCAAAAATCGATGGTCACTACAACCAAAGTGCGCAGACTTTAATTGCCAAAGAAAGTGAGACTAGGCGTCATTATCAAGCCAATCATGAAAAGCTCGCAGAAGACGCCAAGTCATTGAATCTGGGGATGAGTGAAGCATCAAGTGCCCAATTCCAAGAAAACATTCAAGGCCAATTAGATTTAACCCGTAATCAAACCAATCATGTGACTCGACGGCTGAATAATGACTTGAAGACGTCAACCCTTGACGCCACTCAAACCATCCAAAAAGGCAAGGAGAATGCAACCCGTCTGCCATTTATGCTACATCGTAATTTGAAAAAAGATAGCTAACCGAGAAGGAGCAAGCCATGGACTCAACGCAATTGAAACAAGCCATTTCCGATGATTTAGAAACGATAAAGCGGCTCGACTTAGACATTGTTCCTGCAAATGACTATTACCGCGCGAACGCCCGCGCTTTTATGTTGGTTTCTTTAAGAATCTACGGCTTGTGTCTCGGAGCGTGCATCATGCCGGCATTATTCAGAGAACACTGGCATGTATTTTTTGAACACTCGACATGGATAGAGAATGGACTCACGCTGGCTTTAAGTGCACTCGCTTTTACTCTTTTCTCGCTCTTTATGCTCCATAGCGGCATTAATCACTATGTTATTTTTAATCTTCAACTTCGCCAAAAATTCAAAACCGGTGATGTCTTATTGAAAAAAATGCAATTCGGTGGCTGGGTAGCATTTAGCGTTTTCGGCCTTATCAACACGCTTGCAACATTCATCGCCGATCCCGGACTCATTTTTTTTGCCGAGATAATCGCTGCCATTCCAACAGCGATTATCACAAGTATGCTTATTGAAATGGAAACCAATCGAATAGGCTTGAGTGCACTAACGCTTGCCGTAAATAAATACCTCTCTAAGGACTACCCCAAGGAGGACATCGTGCGCCCATCAAAATAGCGAAAACGCTCTCTTAATGAATTCATTTAAACCACAAGTGAGCCGTGGTTAGCCGCTGCTTTTCCCAAAAAAATAATAAGGACAAAAAATGAGTACGGAATCAAATTACAAACACTATACCCGTGGAGGTCAAATTTCGTTTCACAACCTGCGAATGTGGGATCAAATCACCAAAACGCTGTTGTACTGCTGTCTTGCAGTTTGGTTTTTAACCAGTGGGCTGGTGATGTGGTTTTTTACCGGTACAGACAGGTTAATGCAAACAGCAATCTATTATTACGCACTATTTCTCAATCTCGTTAAATCGTCGCATACCTTTGATATTCCATATCATGGGTACGTGCTGAAGCGTTCAGTTCACGATTTAGTAAGTAATCCCTATTACTCACTAAACGCTAATGCCTGTCTTGATTCGCTATTCAATTCAGCCCTTATTGGTGGCGGGGCGTCACTTGTATTAGGTGCGCTGCTCGCGGTGTATTTTATTCGCAAGGGCAAGTTTCAAGCCAAGAATCAATTCATACGTGGCACAAGCCTTCTTCCAAGTAAAAAACTCAAGAAACAAATCATTCGAGCAGGGAAAGGATCTGATTTAAATTTTGATGGTTTTCCGCTGATTAAAGACTGCGAAGTGCAGCATTTATTGGTGCATGGAACGGTCGGGATGGGAAAGAGCCAACTTATCATGAAACTGATGGATGGCTTACGTGCTAGGGGCGACAGGGTCATCGTGTACGACAAAGGCTGCACTTTCACTGAAAGCTACTTTCAAGAATCAAGTGACGTATTGTTAAATCCCTTTGATGCGCGTTGCGCCAACTGGGATTTATGGGCTGAGGCGCCTCGTGATGAACTCCTTGAAAACATGGCTGAAAGTCTCATTCCAATGCATGGAGAATCCGATCCGTTTTGGGTGAATGCCGCACGCACAGTGTTATCGTCAGCGGCCTCTAAAATGCGACACGATCCAAACCGTTCACTTGAAAAACTACTGCGACTGTTGGTCACAGGCGAATTTACAGAATTAGAGCCTTATCTAACGGGTACGGCTGCCGCAACACTTGTAAGCAACAAAATTGAAAAGACAGCGATATCCATTCGTTCGGTTATCACGACTTACTTAAAATCCATGCAGTCATTGAGTGGTTTAAACGATGAAAGGCAACAGTGCGTCCTCATGAGGATGTCGAAAAATCCAGAAACAATGCCAGCAGAACTCATCAAAAAGTTATGTGATGGTCATTCAACCTACGTTGTATTCGACTCAGATGCCTATTACATCGGCCATGACCTGAAACCAAAAAAATTAGTGGTCACAGATTTTGAACTACTCAGTAAAATATTCCCTGTCGGTCTCAATGAACCTCAAAATGCAACACAAGCGTGTCTCACCAACATCACGCTTTTGACTTCCCACACCTGTGGAAAAGTGCCGTTTTCCATTCGTGATTATATCTTAAATCCAGACTGCCAAGGCTGGTTGTTTATTTCATCGAATGGCGAGCAACACAAATCATTAAGACCCCTTATCTCCATGTGGATTGCGATGGCATCCCTTACTCTCTTAAGCCTGCCTGAGAACCAAAATCGGCGAATTTGGTTTATCTGTGATGAGTTACCCAGTCTTCATAAACTGCCGCTCTTGGGAGAAACCATTGCCGAGGTTCGAAAATTTGGCGGATGCTTTTTGCTGGGAATGCAAAGTTTTAGTCAGCTCGTCAAGGTTTATGGCCGCAGTGGCGCTGCCGAAATTTTTGACTTACTCAATACACGTGCTTTTTTTGCAAGTCCTAGTCACGAGATGGCGCAGCTTGTATCAAAAGAATTAGGCGAAGAGGAGGTCGATGATGCACGCGAGAACTACTCCTATGGTGCAAACTCAATTCGCGATGGTATCTCGCTTGGAAAAAATAGAGTCACTCGACCCATTGTCACCTATCCAGAAATCATGGGTCTGCAAGCCCTTGAGTGTTTTCTGCGTCTCCCCGGACACCCCATCACAAAATTAACGCTCAAACATCAAAAACGGGTAGCGATTGCTGACGGGTTTATCGCACGTCCTTTGCCGCAAAGCAAAAAAACTGATGCAGCGTCTGCCATGCAATCGACGTGCAATGAAAGCAGTTTTGAGACCAATTTTGAAGCGAGGGTTGAAGGGCATATCCCCAAAAAAAAGAACCCTTCTTTTGAAATGGAATCAGTTTTTGAAAGTTAAGGAGTGCAACCATGTTAAGTCTACGAGTAAAACCAATCCGTCAAGCTAGTGATGCAGCACGTTATTATTTTTCAAAAGATAACTATTATTTCACGGGAGAGCTCATAGCTGCCTGGCAAGGACAAAGTGCATTAAAGCTTGAATTAGGTGAACGAGTGAGTCCTGAGCAACTCGAAATGATTTTAAGCGGTGTGTTACCGACTGGCGAGATTATTGGCCTTCGATCTGCCAATGGCGAAATCAAACACCGCGGAGGCTACGACTTAACTTTTTGTGCACCAAAATCAGTATCGTATTTGGCGCTCGTTTCGGGTGAGAAAGACTTTATTGATATGCACCAAAGGGCAGTTCAAAAAGTATTGCAGATTATCGAAAAGGAGGCCGCAGAAGCACGTAAAATGGGGTTGTCGGGTGAGGTAGAATATGAAAAAACCATGAACCTTGCCTTCGCTACTATCCTGCATGATACCTCACGTGACCAAGATCCATTCCTTCATACCCATGCGCTCATGATGAATTTAACTGAGCGGCTTGATGGACAATGGCGTTCACTCGCCTCAGATATGAAAAAAAATCATGGCACGATGGAGTGGATCATGGCCAATCAAATTTTTTTAGGATTGGTTTATCGCTCAGAAATTGCTTTGAGTCTCAAATCCAAAGGACTTGAAATCGAGCAAACGGGAGACCCTCATGGACTGTTTGAAATCAAACATGTTAACCCGGAATTATTAATAACGTTTTCAAAGCGCCGAACTGACATTGAAGAGAGGGCAGAAACCATGCACTCCAATTCATTAAAAGCGTATGATAAAGCCGCGAAAGACACGCGTGAATATAAAAAAGAAACCAATCCTGATGTGTTGCGCGCGAAATGGACTGCCGAGAGTCAGGCATTAGGTGTAGAGCCATCGACCTATTTGAATGAGTTAAAACAAATAACGCTGGCCTCTAAAAGCATCAGCAAAGACAGGGCGGCAAACGAACGATGCGATGTTGTTCTCAATGCCATAACCCATCTGGAAGAGCGGAAATTAAGTTTTTCATATCAAGACATACTTCAAGCAAGCCTTTATTTTTCGCAAGGCGAGGTAGGCTATGACACGCTCATCCAAGACATCAATCATGAAATTAAAACGCGGCATTTAATTGCCTTAGACAATAAAGAGAGCCGTTTAACGACCAGCGGATTAATCGCCAAAGAGAAACACCTGATTGAACAATTAAGCACGGTTGCACCACAGAAAAAAGGGATGAAGCTAGACGATAAGAACACCTGTTCAAAACACGTCCCAGAGTCTATTCAGAATACGGTGGCACGCGTTTTGGAGGAGAAACAGAGCATTATTCGAATTCAACAACAAAGCATTGCCTCAAAAGAAGTCCTGCTTGCCCTCATTGATAATGCTTCTGACTCCAAAACCATTCGAGTATTAACGCCCTCTCGCATGCTTGCTAAATCGGTTAATGAAGCAACCACCAAAAAACCAGAAACTATTTGGCAATGGTTAAGCGCCCTTCACAAAAGTGAGCTTGCCCAAACAATAGCAGGCTTTAATCATGAGCACAAAGACTCGCACCGATTACCCTTTTTTAAATCCAGAAAAGAGCAGGAACTCATTATTGTAGATGATGTAGGGCGATGTGCGCCCGACGAGCTAAGTCAATTATTATCGATTGCGTCAAAGAGTCGCGCCAAAGTCATTCTACTTGAAAAATCAGAAGGACTCACTGGGTTGAAATCCGATATTCCAAGTCTTTTGGATAAGGCCGCCGTATTAACCTATCAAGCGTTTGACAAGCCTAAAAATGCGCCAAATATGCAGCTTCATGAGGCACATGATAAAACGGCTCGCCTGCTTAAGGTGGCTTCAGAATATACAAAATTAACGGATGTCGAACGTAAAAACACCGCCGTATTAACCATTTCAAAGGCTGAAAGCTGGGAGGTAAATCAGCGTATTCGACATCAATTAAAAGAGGCCGGTGCGTTATCTACAATAGAGAAAGAGCTTAAAACGTTATTGCCTATCTCCTTGACGGCAATTGAGAAAAAAACGGCTAAAAGCTATCAACCCGGGTGGGTGTTGCACCAGAAATCACCCCATAAAACTCAACAATTCAAAATTATCTCGATTGATGAAAAAAAAGGTTCCCTAGTCGTCTGTGAAGAAGGGGGTAGGCAAACCCTACTTCCTGTCAAAAGCATCACTCAACAGTCGCACGTTTATGAAGAGCGTCTGTTGCCAGTTTCCATTGGTGAGCAATTGGTTACAACGAGTGATATGAAGCCTTATGGCGTAAAAGCCGGAACTGCTTATGAAGTTACTGCTTTTACACGCTACGGCCTCAAATTAAAATCAGGTCAAAAAGAGATTCACTTATTGAATACAAACCATCTCCCACTGACCTATTCCTATGCTAAAAACCTACACGCGCATGATTACAAAACGGTTGATAAAACCATCCTAACCATGCCGTCATATGCCTTAAATAAAAATATCATGGCATTAAGTACGGAAACATCACGCCAATCCATAGAGATTATTACCGATGATGTTGAAAAGGCTCGTCGTCATGCCTCAAGGCTATCAGTGAAGCCATCGGCTATTTCCATCGTGATCGACGCTTCAAGCGTTTCAAATGGTATCAAGGTTATTGATAACCAAACGACAAATGAATTATTGCGAAGTTTAGAGAAAGCCATTGCAACGCTCACCAAAGATAAGCCCGATATTTTAGCCAGTGAAAAAGCGTTGGAATTTGCGATCGCACATTTGTCTGAACGCGAAACAGTATTCTCTAAAAATGATTTGTTAACGGTTGCCATGAACAAAGCAATCGGTGAGGCCAATGTGGATGAGCTTTCTGTAAAGATAAACCGCTCTCTTCAAGATGGCCGACTCTTAAGTAGTGATGACGGTAAGCTTATGACCATTGAGGCCAAGTCATTTGAAGAGCAAATCTTATCGACGGTTAGATCGGGTAAAAACCGAGTTACGCCAATACTTGATTTAAAAAGTGCAGAGGAAAAACTGAGCACGCAGAGACTTACAGAAGGGCAAAAAGAGGCAAGTCTCTTAATCGCTACAACCAGTGATCGCTTTACTATGATCCAAGGCTTTGCCGGAACTGGTAAAACGACCATGACGAAATCAGTCATTGAGGTCATTCAAACCGCTAATGAGCTTGGCAATACGCAGCTTGATATCATCGCCATAGCCCCCACTCACCAAGCTGTAAAAGAAATGCGTGCATTAGGAATTACGGCTCAAACGCTTAAAAGTTTTTTAATTGAACAAGAAGACAATCCGACGTTATCCAGTCAATCCCTCGTTTTGTTGGATGAGTCATCGATGGTTTCGAATCGTGACGCAGCAAGGCTCGTAAGCTTCATAGATGCAGCCAATAGCCGATGCACGCTGCTTGGAGACGTTAGCCAACACCAGGCGATAGAAAGCGGCAAACCATCCGCTATTTTACTGCAAGAAGGAAGCATTCAGACAGCGGTGATGAGTAATTTGGTTCGTCAACAAGTACAACAATATAAAAAAGCGGTTGAAACGTTGATTCAAGGCGATACGAATAAAGCGCTCACCCAATTAAGCCAATTACCATTGAAGCCGATTGAGCGAGAAGGCTCACATCCCGTACTTGATAGCCTCAAAACGTCGGTTGTTGTGGCAGGAGACTCAGAAGCCGAGCATAAAAATAACAAGCCGATTGCAACGTCCGAGGGAGCTCTTTGGACAAATGTAGATACAGTCGTTGATGTCGTTAAAGATGAAACGCCACTAACCATGGCGGTCAAGGACTACCTATCCAGAACGGCAGAGTGTCGCGAAAACACGATTGTGGTTATTCATGAAAACAAAGACCGCGAAATAGCCAACCAACTCATTCGAAAAGGGTTAATTGAAAAAGCGGCAATAGGCCGTGAAAGTAAGCCTTTCATGCGGTTATTGAGCACCAATTACACCACCGCAGAGCTTTACCAGGCAGAAACCTTTGCTGAAATATTAAAAAAGCCAGACACCTATTTTCTTAAAAAAAACAATCAATACTATAAGGTGGTAGGGATTGACGAGGTGTCACGAGTCGTCGAACTTCAACACGTGCAGGGCGAAAAGTCTATTTTCTTGCCAGAAAAAGAAAATCAAGATTGGAAAATAGAGCTATTTAAGGGGGCGACAGGGAGGCTATCTGTTGGTGAAAAAATCCATTTTAAAAAGTCTGACAAAGCAAATGCGCGTTTTGCAAATGATAAACTTATCGTAACCGAGGTTTCTAACGATACCTTCTCGGTGAAGGACGCATCAGGCAACCTCCAAACGCTTCATAAAAATGAATTTAAAGATACTCACTGGGATTACAGCTACACCTCAACCAGTTATTCCATTCAAGGAAGTTCATCACCTTTTGTCATTGGTGTTGCTAACACCGGTAACAAAAAAACCAACCATTTTAGAAGTTTTTACATTACAGTCTCGCGCGGCTCGGTTCATGCCATGATTTACACGGATGATTATAATAAATTAAAGCATCAACTGGGCTTTACACCGAATAAAACATCAGCACTAGAGGAGCTTGGCATAATCCCCTCGGCACAAAAAAATAAACCGTCTTTTGAGACGGAAAAACAAGCTGAAAAAACGCTCGCGGTAACAAAAAATGTCGATCAGAAACCTCGTTATGATGCAAAAGAAGTTGTTCATAATTTATCATTAAATGCTGAATATGTCGTACAACATTTACTGGGAACACCGAATGCGAGACTCACATCAAAAAAAGAAATGCGGTATGGTTCAAAGGGTAGCTTAAGCATCTCTTTGCAGGGTGATAAACGAGGAACATGGTTTAATTTTGAAACGGGGGAGAAAGGCAATTTATTACATCTAATTCAATCATCACTGAACCTTGATTTTAAATCAAGCCTTGAATATGCGGCAAAAATAACAGGGGATGATTTAAAGGAAACAGTTCATTCACCCATAAAAACCATGGTTAAGTCAACAAAAAAAAATGAGAACGAACCCAGCAAAGCGAGAATTTATGCACGACTTTTATCAAAAGAATCATTACCCATTCATGGCACTTTAGCTGAAATTTATCTTAAAGAAACGCGGGGTATTACTAACCTATCAGGACACAACATCCGTTTTCATCCAAGTGTATTTACTGACAAGAGTGAAACTATAAAAAATCGACCCGCATTGCTGTGTATCGCGCGTGATAAAGATAATGTGGTTCAGTCGGTTCAAGCCATTTATATTGATAATACTACATTTGATAAAGCAAATATTAATATTGATAAGAAAACGTATGGAGCAAATGGTGGAACCGGTGTCATCGTTAGCGAGGGCATAACAAAAGATGCTGTAACCTATATAACCGAAGGCATTGAAACTGGATTAAGCGTTAGGGATGCGGTTCAAAATGAGCGGGTTATTACGGTTCTTGGAAAGCAAAACATGACATCTATCGATATCAATCTGTTAACGGAAAAAGTCGTGCTTTGTCTCGATAATGATGGTAAGACGTTACATGATGACAAGATATTAAATGAAACAATTAAACGACTAAAGCTTCATGGCAAGGAAGTCGAAATCGCCATACCAAATAAAAATGGCGATTTTAATGATGTAGTAAAAAGTGAAGGTGTCTCAGGTATAATTAATATTTTAAATAAGTCATTCAAGCCTGAAAGTCTGAAAGAAAATGGTGGTAAAATATCCATGACAAACACTCAAATATCAGTATCGATGGAGCGCATAACAAGAGACATCAAACTGGATAATCAACCTATTAAAACACCACCTATTGAACAAACAAAAACATTACAGCGACTAAATTTAGAAATAGGTTAATCACTAATTGTTGATATATCCATCAATATAATTTTCAACTTTTTTCTTAATATTAGAAATATGATCTTCGGCAGTATCATGTGGTGTATTGAGTTTTTCTTTATCATAAACGCAACGCAAAATATCCGTACTAAAGCCCAGCAACCTTAACAGGTAAGTAGTATGCTGGGCTTTCAACTCCTCTTCCTTCTCAAGGCGCATTTTTTCTTCTGGGCTCATGTTAGCTGCGTCTTTATTTTGTGTGTAGACACGGATACCAAGATCAATCATTTCCTTCATGACTTGTGAGGTTGACTCATAACCCTCATCCTGCTTTATTTGCTCCAGCTGAAGTATGGTTCTTTGACTAAGATAACAATAGGATTTAGGCATAATTAACTCAATATTACGTGAATATATTGTCTATTATATAGGGTGTGGATTGGGTGTGCAAATAAATTTAGGCTAAAAATCAAGGGGTGGATTGGGTGTGCGTGTGTTTTTAAAGGTCAATAAATGGGGTGTGGATTAGGGGTTCATTGGGTGTGGATCAGGGGTTGATTTTATGTAACTATCTGTTTTATATGAAGTAGTGGATGCACACCATTGAGAAAACGTGTTTTTTGGATGTTTTTAAAATCCATATATTATCATAACACACTGATTTTAAATGGTTTTAATGGGTTGCAATACCGTTGCGAGGGGTGTCCCAAACAGCGGGATACTCAGCGAGTAAATATGCAGTAGTTGGTTTATCAGATAGTTTACATAAAAAATATGCTTCTTTAGGCGTTAAGATAACGGCTATTTGCCCGAGTGTCGTTGATACAGCTATGACTAAAGATACAGAGTGGGATAATTCGGAAAAGATTCCATTGGAAGATATTGTAAGACAGTTGCTTATTTATTGTCTTTATCCCCTAAAAGTTTAGTACCTATCGCCGAAATCCATTGCAGTGCTTATGTTGCCAAACACATGATGTAATAATTTTTTAAATTCGGACCTTATGAATAAAAAATATTTAAAGGAAGTTTTGACCGATCTCAAAGAAGATGTTAATTCTCTTTTAGGCTTTCACGAAGACATACCACGAATTAATTACGGCCCATGTGGTGTATTTGCCAAGTTGTTTTTTGATGCATGGAATTATCGATTTGAAGATAAAGTGCATATCGTTTTTATAATGGAAACTATCGATGAATGTTGGCATATCGCAATTCGTCTTCCCACAGGGGAGCTATATGATGGTGGCATAGGTATTCATAACGAAAAGGCTTATCCTGAAAATTATTTCATCGAGGATATGAAAGAGTATGATCACAAAAAATTAGAAAAGTGGTCATATGGTCTCGATCGAACTTACCCTAGATACTGTCCAAATTTTAATAAAGCACAAATTAATTCCCTTATTATTCAAAATCTAGAACGCTTGACTTAATAACTATAATTTAATCCATATTTTGTGATACTCACAATAGTACCCTGAAGAGTGAAGGGTACTTTTTTCACCAACTTTAATTACAACTATCTCAAATTATTTATATTATTCAATAACTTATACTATGTCTGATTATCCTGATAATCAGACATAGCGATATAACCGAATTCTATGTATTCAACGTTAAAACTAAAATGTTCATAGCTCCTAACAGCTTGCTATTGAATGGTCTAAAATTTTAATTACTTAAATATAAAGTTGAACGCAATGGATCTAGAGCATTTAAATAATTATAAATACTTAGAGCTTCAAGGTAATTTTGTTAAAAACAGAGAAAGCGAACATCGTGAGTTCAAACTTATCTTTGATACGAAGGAATTGCCAAAATATGCCAAAATCATGGCCTCATTTGCTAACCGAGATGGGGGAGTTTTGTTTTTTGGAATAAAAGATAGTCCTCGTGAGTTAATAGGAATTAAAAATAATCATTTACCAACTGAGTTAACTATTGCGAATTTTCTCAAGGAATATTTTGAGCCGGCCATAACCTTTGATTTCGAAACAAAACAAATAAATGAAAAGCTTATTTTGTTAATAACTACCCATTCTAATATCCATAAGCCTACTATTTGTAAAAAAGAAAAAAAAGTGACTGTTGATGAAAAAATGGACGAAATTTTGAGAACCGGTGCGATATATTACCGCTACAGCTCGGCTACGGAGGAAATCAAATATGCCGAACTTAAAAAAATATTAGATGATCAATTGAATCATAACTTTCAGGCCCTAGTCCAAAACATAACCATTCTCCACGAAGTGGGCCTTGATAAGGCAGCAATTTCTTCAGCTGTAGATTTATGTGGTGAGAACACAGCTGCTTCAGTATTCTTAGCAAACGAAACTGTAAATAATATTAACTGGATTAAAAAGGGCTCTTTGACTACTGAGGAAAAAAAGGGGGGAAATGCGTACTTTGTGGAAAAACAAATTGAATTGAAACATGGAATTGTGAGTGTGCCGGACTACAAAAAATCTTACCCTTTAACTAAAACCTCATTAATGAAATCAGTCGAAGTAAACTCCGGTTTTATAGACGCCGTAATATGGAAATGCAACATTAATCATCCTGATTTATATATACAAATTCCTCATGGAAAAAGTAAACTCCACAAATACAGCGAAAAAGCTAAAATTATGATTTTGGATGAACTACCTCTACAAATGGAACCTCTCCTTCGAAAAGCAAAACTTAAATCCATTAAAGAAGAATATTTAAATCAGTCAATTACTAATCCCTCATATTAGGCGACAATTATCTTAACCGGTTGACGACAATTAGGATTGCCGGTCTTAAATAGCTATTGTTAATCGACATGGATCACTTATGGAGTGTGACAATGTCCGGTCAATGGCTTACGTCAAAACA
>JAJZSG010000082.1 GCA_021849905.1 Pseudomonadota bacterium | reverse complement strand
AAGGCTGCTCGGGCTTCACAGAGTGCCAAAATTAACTGTTTAAAATATGCCCCATGCTGTAATTGTCGCAAATCGGGAGTATTGGGTGATGAAATATTAACCGTAACATAAGACGCCCGAGAATAAACTTGACGTAAACAATACAAATAATCATCCACCGATTGATCAACCGGCGTATCTTTATTTTTACCAATATTAATTCCTAGAATTCCTTGATATTGGGAGCGATTGATATTCTCAAGCAACGCATGAACACCCTGATTATTAAACCCCATGCGATTAATAATGGCTTGTGCTTGCGGTATACGAAAAAGTCGAGGGCGCGGGTTTCCAGATTGTGGCCGTGGTGTCACAGTACCTAACTCAATAAATGAAAAGCCTAACTTGGCTAGCGCATCGAGATAGGCTCCATTTTTATCAAAGCCTGCAGCCAACCCCACCGGATGAGGAAATTCAAGTCCTAGTGCGTGAACAACAGCCGATTTAGGCTGAGCAAACAAGGATTTCGGCATCAAACGTAAAGCAGATAAGGCCATGTGATGCGCCCTTTCAGGTTCAAGACAAAACAGAAACGGACGCAATAGAGAATACATTAGCAAAAACCGGGCTCTTAAAACCATTTATCATAACATCTCGTTTACTAAAAATTAACGCAATAAAGTTGGCTGTTTCACAAAGACGGGTCTATTATTAAATTACAGGATGATTAGTCTTGCTCGGCTAACGCTGATATGACAGGAAGCCTGACTCTAGGTACCGTGAGCATGCGTGGCCAGTACCACGAAGCCTAACGTACCTGACGTGGCTCCCACTTTTAGACCTAGAACCGCAGCAAGCCTATCATCCCTCTTTATTTATCATCGTAACAATCCACAAATAATCTAAATTAAACTCTAATATTCATCAAAATTAATGTTAAAGTGCTATTATAATCAATAACCCTCGTAACAGAACGATATTGATTAACATTTACCTACGAGATTTATATGCACCCATTAACCAAACGCGTCATCACACTCCTCCTTATTTTTTTGAGCGTGAGCATTCAAGCTGCCAATCCAAAAACTATTTCAGCAGCGCGAAATGATAAGACCATTACAGAAAAAATTAAGCTCCAATATCAACACAACGCTGAATTAAGTTCCTTGAATATATCAATTTCGTCTTATAAAGGCGTCGTTAAATTAAGTGGTGATGTCACCGACAAACAAAGTTTAGTCGATGCATTTTGGCTCGCCAGAACCACGCCTGGGGTTATTTCAGTGAACGTTGATGACTTGGAAATCAAACGCTCAAACACCGCATTAATCGATGCTTATATCACAGCTAAGGTCGAATCTGCCGTGTTAAAGGCTAAAGTGCTTGATGACGAATCGATTCCTCTAGTCGGTATTAATGCAACGACAGTAAACGGCATTGTCACGATTAGCGGTACGGTTAAAAATAGCCAATCCATTACCGCAATACTCAAACGTGCCCATGCAATTAAAGGGGTTAAGAAAATCATTTCCAGTTTACAAGTGAGCAATTAAAAACATGACTATTCTCACTCGTTTTAAATGGTTTTTATGGTACTTTGGGAAAATCAACGTCCCCATGATTGGCTATTTACGGCCTCGTTTAATCAAACTAACCGATAGTGAGATTGTGATTAAACTACGCTTATCAAGACGCAGTAAAAATCATCTCCATTCCATGTATTTTGCAGCCCTTGCAACGGGTGCAGATTTAGCCGGAGGATTACATGGATTTTACCATGCAAGACAAGCAAACGTTAAACTATCACTCGCGTTTAAATCATTCAAAGCCCAGTTTTTAAAACGAGCGGAAACAGACGTTTATTTTATTTGTGAGATGGGGAATGAGGTTTTAGCCATGATTACCGAATCAAAGCAGTCAGGCCTTCGAATCAATAAAGCTATATCCGTGAAAGCCTATACCCATTATCCTAACGAACCAATCGAAGTCGCTAGTTTTGTATTAGAGTTATCATTGAAAGTCATTTGACAAATCATGAATTGCGTTCTAATTTGAAGAATAGGTTCCGTGTTAAAACCCTATTCTATGGCGACTTTCCATGCTCGATATTAAGATGCATTCTCAACCAGATGACGAAAGTTGCGGCCCAACCTGTCTTCAAGCCATTTATGAGTATTATGGTAAAGATAGACGTCTTGAAGAGCTGGTTCTCACGGTAGAACGCTCTATGTCCGGTGGCACACTCGCCCCTCTCTTGGGAAAGCATGCCTTAAACGAGGGTTTTGATAGTATTGTTTATATCAATAATCTTAATTTATTCGACCCGAGCTGGTTTAAACACGGCGATGTTTCATCTGAAAAACTTATCGAAAACTTAAGCCTGCAAATGCAATACAAACAAGACCCAGCGCTTGTTCAAGTCAGCATGGCCTACTTAGACTATTTGCGTTTGGGCGGTCGAGTTCGATTTAAAACGCTCACCGTCAAATTGCTTCAAAGTTATTTTGATAAAAAAATACCCATTTTGACGGGCTTAAGTGCGACTTACCTCTATTCCAGCTCACGCGAACGATTTACAACAGAAGGCATTTCAATTTATGACGATATACGTGGAACACCCTGTGGTCATTTTGTCATTTTATGTGGTTATGATGAACACCACAGACGTATTGTTGTTGCCGATCCAACGCGTGAAAATCCTCTTTCTCACAACAATTACTATACCGTTAGCAGCCATCATTTGATTAATGCAATTATGCTAGGTGTATTGACCTTTGATGCGAACTTACTCATCATTCAACCAAAGGGGGATTAGATGCAAACTGTTGTTGTTTCTGACCACCCACAGAACTGGGCTTTTTTAAGCCCATTAGCATCCATTGTCGAAGCGTCTGACTACATTGCTGACGAGCAGTATTATCAAAACAAATCCATGCGAGTGATCAATCTGTGTAAGTCATATCATTATCAAACCATCGGTTACTATATCTCACTACTCGCTCAAGCACGCGATCACAAAACGATACCGTCAATCTTAAGTATCCAGGATGCACTTAATGCGAGTCTATGCAAACAAATATTACATGATATCGATGAGGAAATTCAGCATGCGTTGTTTGATGTCAAAGGGCCTGAATTCATTTTAAGTTTGTATTTCGGTCAGAATATGGCGAAAAAATACGCCAATCTCTGTAAAAAATTACATGGATTATTCCCACTGCCCTTGCTTCGGTTCACACTTGAACGAAAAAAACATTGGGCTATCAAAAAAGTAACGATTTTATCCTTTTGTGACATCCCACCCCATCATGATGCTTTTATGCGTGAGTCGGCTGAAGCCTATTTATCAAAAAAACGCTTTCATCAATGGCGAAAAAAACAACGCTTTCATGATTTAGCGATTTTAGTCGACTCAGCAGAAACCAATCCGCCATCAAACAAAAAGGCACTGGATTTATTTGTTCATGCAGGCGAGGCACTGGGGTTGAATGTCGACTTTATCGACAAAAATGACATTAAAGCCATCGCTGAATACGATGCGCTATTTATTCGCACAACCACCAGTGTCGATCATTACACCTATCGTTTTGCCAGACGTGCTGCTCAAGAAAACATGGTCGTTATGGACGACCCACAATCGATAGTCAGATGCTCTAACAAAGTATATTTGGCCGAGCTGTTGCGAAGTCATCAAGTATTAACTCCTCAAACACTGTTTATCAGCAAATATGATCACACCCTACCTGATATCCAGTTTCCCTGTGTTATCAAAAAACCAGACGGCGCGTTTTCACAAGGAGTGGTCAAACTTGAAGATGAAAACGAATTACATAAATCGTTAAAACAGTTTTTTAAAACCTCTGATCTTATTTTAATACAGCCCTTTATCCCCACCGCATTTGATTGGCGAATTGGTGTCATTGATAACAAACCCTTATTTGCCTCACGATATTTCATGGCAAAAGATCATTGGCAAATTTACAACTGGAATTCGGTATTAGAAATTGAAGGTGAGTTTGATACCGTCGCCTTAAGTCAAGTTCCTGAAGGCGTCATCAAAACGGCCTTAAAAGCAACTCGCTTGATTGGAAATAGTTTATATGGTGTTGATATTAAAAGCATTGATGATAAACATTATGTTATTGAGGTCAATGATAATCCCAATATTGATGCCAATATTGAAGATCAAATCACGGGCGACGCACTTTACAAAGACATTATGAATGTTTTCTTACAACGTATTCGAAGGAATCATGGTTATGACGTCTGACTACGCTTTATTTTCTGTATTAGGATTAGAAATTGAGTACATGCTAGTTGATAAAGATACGTTAGCAGTACAACCTAAAAGTGATGTTATATTAAGTGCACTCGCGGGAAAACCTGCGAGTGAAGCCATTTTAGGCGACATTGCAGCGAGCAATGAATTGGTTTTACACGTTATTGAGCTAAAAAATAATGGTCCCAAACCCCTTGATGCACCGGTCGCCCAATCGTTTCAAAACGCTATTCATCAATTGCAACCCTTATTACACGCGCACAATTTACAGCTTTTACCAACCGGTGCGCACCCATGGATGAACCCGTTAACAGAAACCGTACGTTGGCCACATGGTAGTCGTGAAATTTATCAACAATATGATACCATTTTTAACTGTCATGGTCATGGCTGGGCAAATTTACAAAGTATGCACGTGAATTTACCCTTTTCAAATGACGAGGAATTTTCACAATTACACAACAGCATAAGACTACTGCTGCCATTACTTCCCGCCTTAGCCGCCAGCACCCCTTTTCTTGATGGTAAAAAAACTGGCCTACTCGACTCACGCTTGTATTTCTATGATAAAAACCAACAACGAATTCCCTCGATCACCGGTGATGTGATTCCTGAATTCATCGAATCAGAAGAACAATACCAGGACACCATTTTAAAACCCATGTACCGAGATATCAGTGCATTCGATAAACAAGGGCTATTGCAGTATGAATGGTTAAATTCGCGAGGAGCCATCGCTAAATTTGACAGTTTAGCGATTGAAATACGAATTTTAGATTCTCAAGAATGCGTGAATGCTGATATTGCAATAGCCCACGCTATTCATGCCATTCTGAAACGATGGCATGATACATCACAAATTTATCTCGATCAGCCGATTGATACAAAACGGCTCAAATTAATTTATGACAGCACTTTACAATATGGCTTTGAAGCATTGATTGATGATAGTGACATCTTAAATCAATGGCAGCTTCCTAAGAGACGAATGACCGCCGGCGAATCATGGACCCTGTTAATCGAGCAAGTAGGTTCTGAATTAAACAAAAGTAGTCAACAGGCATTAGAACACATTTTAAGACAAGGCAATCTTAGCTCGCGAATTTTACGCGCTTGCCAGAACGACACCAGTCGTGAAACGCTAACACGGGTCTATCGCCAGCTCGGTGATTGTTTAATAACGAATCAGTCTTTTTCAGCCCTATGAAACCAATAGCACTCGTCATCAGCTGCGAACATGCAGTTAACACAGTACCTGCGAACTATATTAAATTATTTGCAGGACATGAATCTCTATTAGAAACCCATCGTGGTTATGATATAGGGACGCTTGCTATTACGAACCACTTAACACAAAGTATACCTTGCAATTACACACAAGCTACCGTATCGCGCTTACTCATAGACTGTAACCGCAGTCTTCATCATGCCGCTTGTTTTTCTAAATTTACACGGCATTTATCGAGTGCAGAAAAACAAACATTAATCGATCATTTTTATACCCCGTTTCGTGAACAAACTGAAGACTTCATTAAAAAACAGATTCATGATGGCTATCAAGTACTCCATCTATCCATCCATAGCTTCACACCGGAGCTCAATGGTGTTAAACGTAATGCAGGAATTGGTCTTCTGTATGATCATCTACGGCACGGTGAAAAAGAAGTTGCAAGAATTTGGCGGGGTTTACTGCTTCAAGAAACACCGACTTATCGCGTTCGTATGAATTATCCTTATCATGGCAGAAGCGATTGTTTTAATGCGGCTTTACGTAAAAAATATACAGAGCACGATTATTTGGGACTTGAGATCGAAAGCAACCAAGCCCTACTCGAAAACACAGCATCACGTGACGACCTGATTCAAGTTCTCACTTCCAGCTTACAAGCTTTATTGCAACTCTTGTAAATAAATAAAATAACGCTAAACACATCGAGAACAAACCCCATAAATATTCAATGCATGACTGGTCATCTTAAAGTGTGCATTTTCGGCAATGATCCTTTGACGTTGCTCAATTAACTCATCCATAAACTCTTCAACTCGACCACATTTCACGCAAACCAAATGATCATGATGCTCACCTTGCTCCAATTCGTATACAGAAAATCCACCTTCAAAATTATGCCGATTGACTAATCCAGCCGCTTCAAATTGAGTAAGCACACGATACACAGTTGCCAAGCCAACATCTTCACCCATATCCAATAGCGCTTTATACACATCCTCCGCACTCAAATGATGATTAACCGATTGTTCAAGAATGTGTAATACCTTCAATCGAGGCATTGTTATTTTTAATCCAGCTTCTTTAAGCTGTTGACTGTCTTCCATAAACACTCCTGTAAAACACAAGGCTTTAAGATGAAATTCAATAGGTTGCATGATATCATATGAGTCAATAACGTTTATTTTCGCTATAGGACAAACCATGCGCTGTAAAACTCTTCTGATTATCTTAAGTTTAACATTAACATTGACGAACTGCATGTCCTATGACTTTTCAAGACGGGTTGTTCAACAAGGCAATTTATTATCTCCTGATAAAATAAACCACTTAAAAATTGGCATGAGCAAAGACGATACCGCTATTTTGATGGGAACCAGTTTGATTAGTCCTACGTTCAATCAAGACCGTTGGGATTACGCCTACACTTGGCGCAAAGGCAGTGGACCAACGACTATCAAAAGTTTAACACTGTATTTTAAACAAGACCGATTAAGTCGTGTTGAGCAGCATTAATGATGCACTCTAACATATCCAAATAAATACGTTAGAGTATCCCGCCTTTTCATTTTCTTCTGTCACTTCGAGCCCGCTGGCGACGCTTCTCCATTGGATTAATGAGCAAAGGACGATAAAACTCAATTCGATCACCAGCCCTAACAACAGCATCCAAAGGGACAGGTTGTGAAAATATGCCAACCTGCATTTTGATAAGCTCAGGATATAAACTCAATAAGCCAGATTGGTCCAGTGCATCAGAAACACGCATGCCCTCAACAAAATCAACACGAGATCGAACAGCGGCTTGATTTAAAGGAATATAAACAATATCGATGTTAGCCATGCAATGCCTTCGCACGATCGCAAAAGGAATCGACCATCATATCCGTTACTTGTTCAAAAACTGGACCTAAAAACATCGAAAACATACGCCCTGCAAAATCGAATTCCAAATCAAAAGAAATTTGACAGCCTTGGTCCACCTCGTCAAAACGCCAAAATCCCTCTAAGTGACTAAAAGGACCATCCACTAAACGCATTTCAATCATTTTATTCGTTTGCAAACGATTACGCGTCGTAAACGATTTGCTCATGCCGGCAGCGGCAATGACTAACGTTGCCAGCACCTCATCATCATCACGATGATGAACCTCACTTTTGGAAAAATAGGGTAAAAAATCAGCATATCGCTCGATGTCGTTAACTAACGCATACATCTGCTCGCAAGAATAATTCACTAGTCGCGATTTTTTTACTGTTGTCATGATGTCACTCCATTGGATTGAGCCATTCGTGATAGCTTCGGATTTAACCAGCTCACAAGATCGCGAATTTCTTCAATACAAATACTGTGCTCCATTGGATACTGATGGTATGCAACGTGTTCAAACCCACTAGAGCGTAACCAACGGCACGCTGATGCGGTCCAATCGGGTAAGACAATAGGATCAAACCTTCCTTCAGCCATAAAAACAGGTGTTTCTTTATGAAGTATAGACTGGCATTCAGAAAACAAAGGCAAATAAGCGGAAAGTGCAATCACACCGGCTAAGGGTGTTTGCGAATTCACAGCTGAAAACAGAGCCATCGCACCACCTTGAGAAAAACCAGCTAAAAAAATCTGGCTGGACTGAAAGCCTGCTTCAATCTGCTGGTTAATCACATCACGAATTAAACCTTGAGATTGCAATATGCCCTCTCGGTCTTCACGTGATGTAAGCGTTGTTCCGACAATGTCATACCAGGCACGCATCGGCATATGGTTATT
>JAJZSG010000081.1 GCA_021849905.1 Pseudomonadota bacterium | reverse complement strand
ACGTGTCTCGATGTGCCGCCCAGGTTTCATTTTTTTTCAATGATTGGACGCCTTTAACTGATAATGTTGTTTCACTAAATCCACTGAAAAGTAGGGGGCCTGTTTTTAATTGCAAGAAGAGTAATGCATTGATTGAATTATCGAGTAATGCGTATAGCAACAATTGAGGCGCTTCTGGTCGGTCTTCATTCCATGGTTTATTCGTCGGAATACTTGTTTTATAATCAATGACCCATTTTTCATCCGATGCCAGCCTATCTAGTCGGTCTATGCGGACCTTAAATTCTATGTCTGATAAACTAATGATAAACGTCTGTTCCAATGCTTCAACTTCAAATGGTGGGCGTTGTTTTTCCCATTCAAGACAGGCCGATACAATGCGATTTAACCGTGATTGTTCGATTTCTTGCACCATGACTGGAAACGATAACGGTCTGTTTTGGATAAAAGGAATGAGAGCAGAATCAATAGCTTTTGTAATTCTTGATTTGAGTTGTTGACTTGGTAACGTTTTAAGCATTTGCTGGGTTTTTATGTCTTGCCATACCTGTTCCATAATTTTATGTATAATTTGTCCTCGTTCACTTGCGTCAAGGCCAGTTGATAATTCTTGTTCAGCTTTCAAATGTAAACGATGCGCCGCAAATGCACGAAAGGGGCACTTTGCCTGATTGGCAAGTAAAGACGTTCCACCTGATATCTGTTCATTTTTACGCATTGGCTGGGTGTATTCTTCGTTATAAACAATTAACAAAGATTCTTGTACTTCCGACCCAATTCTTAACGGAGTAAACTCGGGTAAATTGACGATCAATGGACTGGGTAAATTAGGCATATCTCCGTTTAGCCGTGGAAAACTAAATACGGTATGTTGACTGCCATTTTGTAAACGAGTTAAAACCTGTTGTGCGAATTGGAGCTCTCTTGCGCTATCTGAATGAGGCATAAAAAGTGTTCGTTGTAACTCAATGGGAATAAAGGCGGATAAATTTGTTTTTTGAGGCAGGCATTGATCGGTTAATCCGCTAACCCATACACTGTCGAAGGTACATCCCGATGCTTCTAATAAGCCTAAAACCTGGATACGTGTTGTTGCTTTTCGTATTTGAAAGATTGTGAGTTGAGATAAATCGTGTAATGCAGTTAATGCTGTTTTTGCAGTTATCCGCGTGCTAAACAGGGATAGTTTTAACAATTCATCAAACAGTGCCATAAACCGCTGAAAACATTGGAATGTGGACGAGTTAAGCGGATACTCTCCGGGAAATCCTAATGTTGTGAGTCGTGATTTAAAGAAATCAATCCATTCATAAGGCCGTGCATGTTCAGGGTACTCGATGATGCTATCGAGTTTTTTAGCTAGAATAGGCGCGTATGGTTTTATTACTTGTAAAAATGTATCGAAGGGTATCTCAGCTTCTTGTAATGATTGACTCTCAAATAGTATTTGGGACCTTACGAGAAGCTCTGTTTTGCCACCAAATACATAAGGTGAACTTAATAGTAATCGTGCCTGGTGATTAGAGATTGTTTTTTTGTCAATTTGTAACCATGTTAATGCATGGGTCACAAGCGCGTAATCGGTAAGCGGTTTGCCTAATGATAGACTAAAGCTCTCCTGAGATAAGTGTTTTTTTAAAAAGCGCACAAATGCACTAGATTGGTTTTGCAAATCGGGAATAACAACACCAATTCTTGTTTTCCCTGCAAGCAGTTCCGATTTAAGCCAACGAACCATTTCCAGCTGTTCATCGTTTTGATCATTTGCGCTAAAGCGATAGGTTGATAATGGCTTGTCAGGAAGCTCATAAAAATATTGTTGGCAGTCATGAGTATTAAAGTGTTCCTGAAGCATTCGTTGCTCTGGCGTGTAATCATCAAAACATACCCAAACAACCGAATTGAGATTAAATAAATTGTTAAATGATGAGCAATAATCGATAACTTGTTCCTCGGTGATTAGGTTCAACGCCGTTAATCTGCTTTGAAATGCTTGTTGCCATTTTTGAAATTGGCGGGTTTGTGGTGTTTGAGCAAAGGCGAAATCGTCTATGCTAATTTTCCAGTGATGACAACGGGTCCATGCATCTTGTATTTCATGTAACAGACCTTCATTTATCGGGTAGTTTTGCTCAGTATCAAGCAGTTCTCGCCATAAATGGCGTTGTTGGATTGGGTTTAGCAAAACAGGGTGTTGAGTATTGGGATAAAGATGACGCGCTTTAAAGAACAGGTTATTTAAAAATGTACGGTAAGGTAGGCAATGGGGCTTGTTTTCTATTAGGGTTTTACAATCCAAATAAAAGTCTTGTAGTAATTGATTACTCAGCCTGTTATTAGGTGTAATAACCGTAGCCCCATCCTTCATCAGACGAAATAAAGCCTCTTTGTTTTTTAACATATTATATTTCTTTACGGTTGTTTGGGTCTGTTCATAATTCGGAACTCGACGTCCCGCGGCGTGTCCGCGGGATCCAGAGATGTCTATTTTTGTTTGATATTATAACGCATTGATCAATATATCTAGTTCCCGAACAAGTCGCGGGAACTAGGCATTTAAAAAATGAACTATCAACAAGCCCTTGTCTTAAATCGGCTATTGTGAAATAGATTGTCTCACAGTAGTATTACTTAAACGATAACGCTTTTAAAGTCTTAATGATACTTAATCATTTCAAGAGGTAATCATGTTTAGAGGGAGTATAGTCGCTTTAGTTACACCCCTGCTTGATGATCAGATTGATGTGGAGCGATTGCGGGAGTTGGTTGAGTTTCATATTGAAGCAGGTACTAACGCAATTGTGGCTGCCGGAACTACGGGTGAGTCGGGTACGTTATCTGTCGATGAAAAATTACTGGTTATTAAAACTGTTATTGATCAAGTTCGTGAACGCATTCCTGTTATTGCAGGAACTGGAGCAAATTCGACTAAAGCCTGCATTGAACTCACACAACTTGCAATGGGGTATGGTGCTCACGCTGCTCTCATTATGACCCCAGCTTACATTAGACCCACTCAAGAAGGACTTTATCAACACTATAAACATATTGCAGAGGCTTCAGCCATTCCCATTATCCTGTATAACGTTCCTAGTCGCACGGCATGTGATTTACTGCCCGAAACGGTGGGAAGACTGTCGAGCATTTCGAACATTATCGGTATTAAAGAAGCGATTGGCGATCATGATCGTCTACAACAGCTTTTAAGCCAATCCAACGGTGCCGTTGATGTCTTTAGTGGTGATGATTTAAGTAGCGCCTCATGGATATTGAATGGGGCAAAGGGTGTTATTTCTGTGACTGCAAACGTTGTTCCGTCTCTGATGGCAAAATTGTGTGATGCCGCATTTGATGGCGAAAAAAATGCTTGCCTGGCCATTCATGAACAACTAATGCCATTACATCGTCTCATGTTTATTGAGCCAAATCCTATTCCAGTTAAATGGGCTTTACATCGAATGGGACTCATGAATGATGAAATTCGGCTGCCACTAATGCGCTTATCGCCAGAATATCGTCAAGCATTAGAACATGAATTAGATCAACTACAATTAATATAAGGTGATGTTGTGTGTGTTGTAAAAAAAGCAGGTTTTTTATGTGTTTTATTGTTAGGATTGGTTTCTTGTTCGTCACATTATTCCAGTAATGCGGAACAAGGTTATTTAAAAAGCCGTAATGGCCCAGACTTGGTGGTTCCATCACCGTTGAGCAAAGCTAATGTGAGCTATTTTTATAACTTACCGCCACAAACGCAAGATGCTCGGGTTAGCATTAGGCCTCCCATGGTTTAAAAGGATTGTGCATGGCACTGAAAGATGAAGAATTAACCGTTATTAAGGATTTATCAAAACGGATTGTGGCAGCTCAACACAATATTCGGATTCTGGACCAAATCAAGTGGGATGATACGATTAAACAAGATTTCTTTAATCACAAGTGCCAAAAGCAACCCTTGGTCAATGCGGAATACTATCAAAGTAAACCGCTACCGTTCGATGTTGCTGAAAAAATGGAAGAATTTAGATTAATTTTGCGAGACACGCAAAATCAACTCGGCCAATATTCATCGGTTACAAGACTGATTAAACGTCAATGCGATGAATATATTCGAGCGGTGCAGATGTTGTCTGCCCGTGGAACACCGGCTTTTAATGAATTATCAATGGAGCTTTACGGTAGTCCAGATGATGTTTTTTATGCGGGTGGTCCGCGATTGTCGCAGCTCGGTTTTTTGCTATTTGATATATTAACTTCGCTAGATGTCCAATTGCAATCCGCTTCTGATTTAGAACGTTATCCTGCTGAACAGGCTCAGAGTCTTTTGCAGGCCCGTTTAAATCTATTTTTTGATCAACACCATGGCAAAGTTAACGTCATGGTAAGTGACGGTATGATTGCGGATGCTGCGGCGGGAGCTGATAGTATTAAGTTAAACAAAAATGCGATGTTTAGTGACCGCGAACTGAAATATTTGGAAGTTCACGAAGGCTGGGTTCATGTTGGAACGACTCTGAACGGCGCTATGCAACCTTATTGTTTTTTTCTTTCAAAAGGATCGCCCTCAACGAGTGTTATTCAGGAAGGATTAGCCGTGATTACTGAGGTGGTTACCTTTTCGTCTTATCCTGGGCGTATGCGTAAAATCACAAATCGTGTGATTGCGATAGATAAAGTGAATCAAGGTGCAGATTTTCTTGATATATACCGTTATTTTCTTGAGTGTGGTTTAACGCAAGATGATAGTTATAACCAGAGCGTGCGAGTCTTTCGTGGTAGCATACCGACTGGTGGTCCGTTTACAAAAGATTTATCTTATGCCAAGGGTTTTGTTCTCATTTATAATTTCATTTGTTATGCAATTAGTCAGCATCGGGTCGATACTATTCCTTTATTATTCACTGGAAAATTAGCATTGGATGATTTGCCTTTGTTAATTGAATTAAAAGAGCAAAGTCTTATAACTGCCCCTGTTTATCTACCCCCTCAATTTCGGGATCTTGCGGCTTTAAGCGTTTGGATGAGCTTTTCGCTGTTTCTAAATAAATTTGATTTTAATGAAATACAAAAAAACTTTCGATTTTTACTGCTTTGAATAAGGACATTAATAATATGTTGTTAGCTGCACTTGGTTTTTTCTTTATTGCTGTTATTTTAGGCTTATATTTACTTTCCCTAGTGATTAGTCATCAAAAAATACCTAAATTTGCACCTATCATCCATGGTTTATCTGCATTGATTGGCATCATTATATTGTCTTTATATTGTTTTTATTATAACCCAGCCCCCTTGACTAGCTTGATTTTTTTTCTTTTTGCGGCATCTGGTGGTCTATTGATGATGTATAAAAGAAAAACAAGAAAACGTATTCCTGCCTGGTTGGCGTTAGGACATGGATTTATTGCTTTTATTGGAATAGCCATTCTACTTGTATTGATTTTGGTTTAATGATGATTGAAAAAATAAGTTTAACCCCAGTGTCTAGTGAAATTGAATCTTCTAATGTTCAATTCAAAAACAGTCAAATTAATACCTCTTTATCTGATGAACCCAGTCAATTTGAAGCGGTTTATTTACAAACGGTTTTAAAGAGTTCGTGTATTGAACAGCATTTTGTAAGCAATGATGGATTCAGCGATGAGGCCGAGCGAAACATTATGTATCCGGGATCTCATACCAATTTTGAGAGCACTCCCTTAACATTAACAACGCCTGGCATTGCCCCCATTGAAGCGGATACTTTACCCGCTTGTGAAACAAAAAATGAGTTCATAGCCGCAATTTGGCCCTATGCTCAAAAAGCCTCAGCGCTGATAGGTCTTGATCCTAAATTGCTGATTGCTCAAGCGGCACTTGAAACCGGTTGGGGGCAGTTTGTTGCTAAAGGTTTAGACGGTGTCAGCAGTAACAACTTATTTAATATTAAATCGAACGATTCAAATCATGGTGACACGGTGCGTACTAAAACAACAGAATACGTGAACGGTGAGCCGGTAAAGATGACAGATTCCTTTAAAAAATATCCATCTCTCTCCCATAGTTTTGATGACTATATTTCACTGATAAAAGGCTCTGAACGTTATCATGTGGCGTTATCACATGTTGATGATCCTGAAGCTTATGTTCACGCGCTACATCAAGCAGGTTATGCGACCGATCCTGCATATACTAAAAAAATATTGTCGATATACCATGGAGAAGAATTAAAGCATGCTTTAGACATCGCTGGCATTCTGAGTTAATACCGATACAACTAGGCAACGTCCCTAAATATTAATCCTGGTTAAATAAATTTAATTTTACTGTAGCACCTCGTTGATTAAATTAACCTATCTTAGTGACTACAGAATATTTTTAATTGTTAATCAACATATCCATTATTTAAGTTCAAAATAAAATCATTATATGGTCTAAAATTATATTAAGCTTATTTTAAATTAGTTGTGGTATAGCGCATGGGCAAAATAGCAAATCAAGTCAAAATAGTCTTACCCGATACTAATCCTGATCAAAATGCCCAATTAATTCAAGAGGCCTCTAAGATATTGAGATCACTTTCATGGGATGCACAAAAGCCAAATGAATTCTTTATTCGTGAAGATGAGGACAATATAGGTCATTATAACTGGATTGGTGCTTTAGTTAATTATGCAGAAAGCGGCGTCAATTTAAATCATATTGACGTGATTAATGAGTCCCCAGATGATGATAAATTGGACTACATGGTTGAGAGAGTAGAGAAGAGTATTCTTGAGGCAAAAAGTATAATTGAATTAAGAAGTTTGTCTGATGAACAACTTACATATAAATATAAACGGTCACAGTCATGGTTTTTAAATAGAATGAAAGCCATGGGCTATCAAGGTATTGACAAAGGTCACTGTTGGGGCATGGCTCATATGGCCAAGCAGGCCTTTTTAATGGGAGATATTGACGTATTTAGTAAGCGCTTAAAAAAAATAAGTCGTATTCCTCTTTATGCATTTGATAATGATTTCGCTATTCCTCGGGATAAGGCAAACAGATTTAAGATTAAAGCCCAGTCTTTAGAAGAGCAATCCATACAATTAAGACAAAATGGTAATCACAAAATCGCTGATAAACTAATGGAGAGATCAATAAAAATTAAAAATAAAGCAGATGGTATTTTGGCCACCATTATCGATACAACTGCTTTTTTTGATAGCGTGTCACTAACACAAGCACCAGGAATATACCCTGATATTGTTAATGACAGTCGACAAAATACAAAGATTACAGAAACCATCACGTCGGCAGTTAAGTCAGATAAACAGGACAATAAAATAAATACGGTCGCGTCTTTTGCAAGTTCTTATGATAAAGAAAATTTAAAAACAACCCTTTCATTACTTCAAAGTCATTTGGGTTCATCTCCTTTTTCTCTAGTAATCAATAGTTCTAGTCATGCGATTAATCTTAATTATGATCCAAATACTAAAATGTGGTTATTGATAGATGCCAATACATTACTCGATAACCGTGATGAGCCGGTAAAAAAATATAAGCATGATGAAATTGAAAAATTAGTAAACAAGCTCAAATATAGTTTGTTTGAAAAAAATGTCTTGTCATTCGAATTATCAACGATAGAACAATTTTCAGAAAAAATGCGACAGGATTTTTCATCTTTGAGTAGCACTCCTCAGTGGCTAGACATTCATCCACTTGTTATGAGTCATGAAGTGTATCATATTGTTTCTAGAGAAATTAATGCAGGCAGATTTTCATTTATTCAGTTCATTGGAAATTATAATCAGCTGTCCCAGCTTATAAAAGAACACAATCCATCATTGGAAGATATTATGCAATATGTCATTATGAATGGTAGGCTACCTGAAAATGATAAAAAAAAGATATTAAACAAATTAATTAATAAAGTTGCAAATCCGACATCCCATTTATTGTTGAGTGTTGCCGATAATCCTTCGATATTGGATAAACTAATCGCTAAAATTAAAAAACCGTCAGTCAATATGTTGGAAGAGGTTAGTGAAAACAGTGTCGTGCATGAGGCGTTATCTAAAAAAATCAAATCACTAGATGATAGCGCAAAATCATCGTCGTTATCATTTGCATTTTTAAAAGATTTTATCAGTTGGTTTGCAACATATATATCATGCATGTTCTCACAAAAAACCAAAGAATTTAAAGGACTGTACCATGTGCTGCATGGGGCTATTTCGCCTATGGACGGCATCGGCCCGGAACAGCTAAAGGTTAAGGAACTGCTTGCCCGGTTGGAAGAGGAACTGCGGTCATACTCGGGCGAATCTGCCGTTGCATCGTCGAACACCTATTTCAAGCCCGCGCGCGAACTCCGTCTCGATGCCGCACAGCAGGAATTGCTGCTGG
>JAJZSG010000080.1 GCA_021849905.1 Pseudomonadota bacterium | reverse complement strand
ATAAGTTAATATCAAATTTTAGAAAAACACAAAGTAGATTAAATTCAGCTGTGTTAATAGCTGCAACCTTATTGGCAAAAAATTGCTCGCCAGATAAAATTTATCCTACTGCTATAGCAACCTTATGCACTCAAAGAGGCTTAATCAAAGCATTCAAATATAGTCCCAAAATGACACAAACCATTATGAATTATATTGAGCCCGGAAGAGCTGTACTATCTAGACAATTAAAAGATTTAAGAAGTGACGCACAACTTATTCAAGAACTAGTAACCCGCTACAGAACTTACAATACTGAATCAATTAGTGACAATAAGGAAACTATTGAAGCTATTGCGCGCTGGTTAAAAGGGCGTAATCCTTATCAGAGTCAACTATTAGAATGTGCTTGTATTACAGCAGAGGGGTTAAGTAGGCAAAATAGTACTGAATTTTCAGGCCATTCTCAACATTGGGCTCGAGAGCCAAGAAAACTAATAGTTCAGACAACAAGCACAGCCTCAACAGATCCATTCTCAAGAGTGTTCGAAAAACAAAAACCTTCAGTAATCATCTTAGGTGCAGGTCCAGAGGCAACTAGCAGCTTTAAGGCTAATCGTGTTGAGCTCAGCGTAGCACAAAAACAAGATCGAAGAAGAACTGCTCTAATAGAATTTAATCAAAAAATTACTAGAGAAATGCTAAATACGTTTAACATGCAAAGCACGACTTTTAGAACATCAGAGGAATTAAGAGATACGTTAAAAACACATGGTCCTGTTGTTATAAAAGGTTATTATGGTGAAGCATTTTATACCACCCCAGCACACCTATTAAAAAACCCAGATGGCAATTATCAGACTTTGGGCACAAGACAGCTAATGGGATGGCGTCCAATTGAAGTAAAACAAACAGACAGCATTGATCTTACCATAGAACACATGATTATCATTATAGGAATTAAATATAATGCCGAAAACCCTAATCGATCTCAGGTACTATTTATGGATCCTGTAGACGCTAGCTTTCCTAACGAACAAAGAAAAGCTTATAGTATGAGCTTTGAAAGACTATGCAGGAATAGATCTACTGAATATCACGATTGCTTTACAGCGCATTATTCAGCCTCGGATAACCTTTCTGAAAAAATATATAAGCAGGAAACTCAAAAAACACAAATAAGCACCACAGAAAGTTTATTAAGATTTGGTCTAATTGCATCATTTGGCGTTGCCAGCGCTCGCGCTGTTTACACAGCATATAACTACTCTTTGAGACCTTAGTATTTAAGTAAACTACGTAGTCAAACAAATGGCAGTGTGTCACCTCTTTTAACTTTTTATAATTTAACGCCAAAAAGAGGTGGCGCAATTTAAAACATCACCTAATCGAAAGAGTCTGCGACAAGAAACTCCCATTATTTTTACGATTCCACGATAGAAGTTATTGTAAAAGGTAGCACCGAAGTAGCACGAAAAATATTTGTTTAATTCTTTGTTTTTTATTCTCATGTATCTGTCTGATTATTAAGTGTTTTTTGGTGCCGTTGATGTGAATCGAACACACGACCTATTGATTACGAATCAATTGCTCTACCAACTGAGCTACAACGGCAACTTGAAAATTATATATCCTCTCATCAACACTGTCGAGATAATACGTGGTTGTATCACTTCAAAAAAATGATACTACTTCAATAACTTAGACGACTGCTCTATCACCACACCAAGCGTCCAATCGGGCTCATCTTGACTGGCCATATAATGTATTGCTTGCGTTGGTTGTAGTCCGTAACCATTAACCATTAGTGCATAATAATATGATGCGGATAAGCAGCTCATATATGTTGAATCATTACCAAAAAAACGGGCATTTAACGTTTGCCAAGATTGTTGGCATAATCCTTGATCCGCTTGGTTTAAGATATCCTGACTTGTAAATTGATCATTTTTGAAATAAAAAGGTTGGCTTTGTACTAGCATACTTACGCCACTAATAGCATACCATGGTGTTGCTGGGTTATTAGCAACAACCGGTTTAACAATATTATCAACGTGATGTACTAGATTAATTAACCTGGAAATATCCTGTTGACAAATGGATGCTTGACCCTCTCCCGATGCGTCATCGGGTAAGGGATAACCGACTGGAAAACAATACTTATCGTTTAAATATTGATGAGATAATTCAGTTTGACCTAGCCCAAGAAAGCTATGTACAAACAACGTAACATGTTTGTCATATGCATTCACTTCAACACGATTATGCGCATCAATTAAATCGGAATGCTCAACAGGAATAGATACCTGAACGGAGGCACCTCCCATGTCCATAACTGCAGCGAGAGGTTGATTAGCCGACTGTAATGCGCCTAGTTTATAGTTCACAGCAAGCCATCCAAAAACGCCCTCCTGACTACCGGAAATGGTTTTAACATCCATCAATGTCCACTGAGTCTGTGTTTCAACCCAGTGATTTAACAAATTGTAATAAACATGCTGTTTAGATTCAGATAACAGCCTCATACCCGCTGTAGCGTATAAATATAGCGGTATATTTTGCTCTGGCGCTTGATCAAATAAATTATTCATATAAGCATCAATAGCCGCTTGATTTGGCTCTATGCTGGCAAGACCAGGTTTGACTTTTTTTGACCATAATTGCTCAATAGCAATGGGCCTCTCCTGGGAATCAAGATCGTAGGCATAAATATGCAATCTCGAACCGGTGCTTCCTGCATCAACAATCGCAACGCAATGGCGGTTTTGACAACGATTATTTTCCACTTCAGCATGAGTAACTGATGAGAACAAACACATAACAAGAAACAGAATATGAATCACAGGATTTTCCAAGAACAAATGGTTCGCAAATTATACATTAAAATTTGGAGTAATCAATCTAAATATAAAAACCAAGTTTTGAGGGACAAAGTTTTGGCGTACACTCTCGAATCCGCGAAAAATCTGCAGAGCTTAGACTGACAAAGAGGATTACGTTAACGACGTTTAACTCACATTCTGTAACGTTGATAAAGGTTATTTTTGATGAATACACTGTATATTAGACTCGGACTACCCGAAATTATAAATACACAAACCTGAGAAGTAATAAAACACATGAATCAAATTATTCTTTTTAATAAACCCTACGGTGTCATGACCCAGTTCAGGGGCGAACCCCTTGCAGAAACACTATCAGCATTCATCAAAATGCCTGGTTTCTATGCTGCGGGGCGATTAGACAAGAACAGTGAAGGATTACTGCTTTTGACCAACAACGGATCGTTACAACACGAATTGACTCATCCCAAGTTTAATAAAAAAAAATATTACTGGGTGCAGGTTGAAGGCGTTCCAACGGATGCTGATTTGCAACCCATTAGACGCGGTTTAATTTTAAATGGAGTTGCTTTTCTACCAGCTCAAATTCGTATGATTAACGAGCCACCTCTGTGGCTACGCTCGCCACCTATCCGATTAAGGCAAAACATTCCGACAAGTTGGCTAGAAATTATTTTAAAAGAAGGAAAAAATCATCAAGTTAGAAAAATGACTGCCGCTATAGGTTACCCCACTTTAAGACTGGTAAGACATAAAATTGGTGAATGGCAATTAGGCAAATTACAACCCGGTGAATACAAAATCTTATAATTTTCAATGCATTAAAGACTAATATACAAATATAATCATTTAGTTAAAAAATCCTATTTGCATTTTTGAAGCCAATCTTTCAATATGGTATTAGTATCAACAACCTCAGGAGAAAATATGAAAAAAAAAAGAACTTATTGATTCAATTAGTCAGCGTTCAGGCATGACTAAATTGATTCAGAAAAGGCATTGAATGCTGTAATCAGTTGCATCACAGATCTACTAAGCAACGGTGATTCTATTGTATTGCCAGGTTTTGCCAGTTTATCCGTAAAAGAACGAGAAGCGCGGACTGGACGTAACCCATCTACAGGTCAACCTTTGAACATTCCTGCCAGCAAAGTCGTGAGCTTTAAAGCAGGATCAAAACTAAAAGAAGCCGTTAACGCATAACGCGTTTAGAATGCGCCATAATCATATCCGAATATGGCGTAACTTGAGACAAAACACTCCCCCGTCTGATTCTTTCAAATAATAAATACACAAAATTACAAAATTTAATCAGCTGACATAAAGTGATATGAATTAATTTCAGCGTAAACTTATTCAAGGCTTTCAGTAGTAAAACAAAGTTATCCACGGTTTTATTCTATTTTTATCCACCGTTTTTGTGGATAAAAATCAGTTTATAGTCTACGCATTTTTGACTACAGTAAATCGCTACTGTTATTGTTGAAACACCTTGTGTATGATAAAAAAAATCAAATGGTGTCGTTCGCGTAACTCAAGGACAAAACATATCATGGCTGATTCAAATAGTAAGACACTCGCCTTGTCTCTCGGCGCTCTCGGCATTGTTTATGGGGATTTGGGCACAAGTCCATTGTACGCCCTGCAACAAATTTTACCACGCATCACGATAACGCCTCATCACGTTTTCGGCATATTATCACTGGTTTTTTGGTCACTAATTCTAGTTATATCAACATCATACGTGAGTGTATTTTTAAGAGCAGACAATGATGGCGAAGGTGGCGTATTAGCACTTTTATCATTACTCAAGCGAATCAATCCTCATTTGTCAAAAGGTTTTTTTTTACTGGGCATTATTGGCGCTGGATTACTCCTCGGTGATGGGATGATTACACCCGCTATTTCGGTTTTGAGCGCAATAGAAGGGCTTAATATCATATCGCCTGATTTTTCAGACTTCATCGCCCCCATCGCTTTCGTTATTCTTTTAATTTTGTTTCTCAGCCAACGGTTCGGTACAACCAAAATCGGTTTTTTCTTTGGACCTATCTTGTTTTTATGGTTTATTATCATTGCAACACTGGGCGGAATATCGATTGCTCATAACCCAACCATTTTATATGCCATAAATCCTTATTACGCCGTTTCATTTATCCATGAAGGTGGGTTATTTGCCTATGCGCTATTAGGCGGTGTTTTTTTAGTTATAACGGGTGCTGAAGCCATGTATGCTGACTTAGGTCATTTTGGTAAAAATCCAATTCGCATAGGCTGGTTTGTAGTGGCTTTACCTGCATTATTACTGAACTATTTCGGCCAAGGCGCTAACTTACTAAGTCACCCAGAAGCTATTTCAAATTTATTTTATTCGCTGGCACCTGAGTGGTTTCGTTATCCGCTGTTAGTAATGGCGACGTTAGCGACGATTATTGCATCACAAGCTGTTATTTCAGCCAGCTTCTCACTGGCCAGGCAAGCCATTTTACTCGATATTTGCCCACGTTTATCCATTCAACACACATCAAAACAGGAAACAGGGCAAGTGTACGTTCCTCAGGTCAATGCTTTAATTGCCATAGGTACGCTTTTACTCGTTATTGTATTTCAAAGCTCTGATGGGCTGGCTGCCGCATTTGGAATGGCGGTAAATTTAGTCATGATAATCGTCGCTACTTTAGTACTGTGTGTCGCACGACAAGGGTGGCATTGGTCTTATGGAAAAATCATTCTCATTTTTTCTCCTTTACTTTGCATTGATTTCATTTTTCTTGGTGCAAATATACACAAAATTTCTGAAGGAGCCTGGATCCCGCTTGTTTTTGCTGCCATCATCAGCACCGTCCTTATTACTTGGCAAAAAGGATTGGCCGCGATTCGAATTTCTTTTTATAAAACAAAAGCACCACTAACCGATGTGATTTCAGAGTTGAAAAAAACCAATATGACCCAAGCTAACGATTTGACGCTATTTTTTGTAACGGATTCCTATGACGTCAGCGGAGGTGGATTTTTAGATTATGTTCGATTAACCCATGTCATTCCGCAACAATCGTTTGTATTATCGGTGATAATCGACGACAGACCTTACATCACTGAAAAAAACAGATTTGAATTAAAGGAGCTGGCTGAGGGTTATTATACGTTGATGTTGCATTATGGGTTCATGCAGCTGATTAATATTCCAAAAGCATTAATGCTCGGTAATAAAATGAACGTTTTTAAAAATAAATTAGATATGGAAAAAATAACCTACCTTGTGGAGAACCTTCATTTCATACATAAAAACACAAAAAATTCTAAATTAAACCGATGGCAGGTCAAATTGTTTGCATTTTTACTTCGTAATTCCTCCTTGGATGGTGATTTTTTTCACCTACCCCAGCATCAGACTATTTCTATTGGAAGTTACATTTCTTAAAAAAAACCATCAGTGCGAATCTATTGATTAATAAAATGCCAACATGTAAAATATGATTAAAAATAGATCACGAGGCATGCATGAGTAATTTACCCACACAGAAGCTCTACGCACAAATTGACAACACATCATTCGATGCAGCAAGACAACCTAGTTTAAATCGCCTATCTAGCCGTTATACAAGCCTTAATGATCAACAAAAATAGAATGCATTAATGGATTGGTTTTCCAATCAATGGCCGGAAATGGAACCGTTTAGAGAAGATAGACTAAATGCACAACTCAATTATAACGTGCTGAGCCTACAAACTTGCATCCACTACTTTGAACAGTTCTATTTTATTTACACAACCAATGATCTGAATTATCAACTGGGTAATAGTGAAAAAAATAATTTAATCAATTTAATTAAGAGCGCTATCGTCGAAATACCCTGTGAGCCAGGAAAGCAAGAACGTTTTGAAATGGCGCTTCAACTCTACAGACGAGACCTTAACTGGATACAAAATGAATTGTCAAAGTATCGTTATTTAATTTTAGTGCAAATGCAAGAACGATATAATTTCGAAAATGGCGTTGAAGATGCATAAAGCATTCATACATTAAAATTGATGCGAGAGCTTGCCCACAATCATCAATTAGGGATTATAGTTGATAACAACATCGACGATATTTATTCCGGTGTTAATAGGCAAAAAATTACGGCTTATTTTAAACAGCATTACAAAGATGAATTTAGGCAATATGAGCAAAATATTATCAATAATTTAGCTCAAAATTTATTATTTGAATTCACGGGATTTTTATCCCAATTGCATGTTATGTCCACTGCATGGGATAGCACAGGACTAATTATCCCTTATGAGCGATTGAATGATTTAAATGACTTTTTTGCAAGAAAATCATTTGATAATGTCATTGACTTTTTAAGAGATGAATTAATTGATGACGATACCGTTATGCAAGTCAAACCCAAGCAGGCTTTTTTGAATGGCCTACGTGAGATGGTTAAACAAAAACTAATCGATGAGGCTTATTATTTGCCTTTATCAGCATTAAATACATGCGAACCTCACGTATTAAATACTTTGCATTTGAGCAACGGAACAAAACCTCAAGATCTGGTTGAAGTGAATCGAATATTAACTCATCATGGGTTTCACACCCTCAACAGCACTATCATTGGTCTTAAAAAACATAATCAAGCGATATTAGATTATCCTGGCATTTTCATACAACACCTTCATCATTCACCCAATCTCATCTATCTTTTACCCACAGATCTTAAGACAAATTGTTTTTTTATAGAATTTACAGGTTCAGTTCGTGATTTCATTAACGGCATCAACGACTTCTTCAGCAAAACTTATGCAACATTAATTGTATTTTGGCAGTCATCATCCAATAATACTGTTGGTTTACAAGCACGATGCGAATACAGTATCGAGAGATTAACGCTTATAGGTCAAAAATCAGCCGATGAAAAAGCTGAACTTTTAGAAAGTATCTGGAATAAGATCCAAATTGACACCGAAGAAAATGATTTAGCAATTCGTTTAACTAAACGCTACCCTGTTGTGTATCGTGGGCAACACCGTGAATTATCTTTTTCTGACGTTGCCTCAGCCAACCGACTTGATTCAGAGCGATTCGATGTAGATAATGAAGCACCTAAATCATATTTTTCGTTTTTCACGGAAAAACCAACAACAACCGCTGAGCTATTAAGGCCTGATATGCCGGCACCTGCGGTTTAGCTTTTTTATTAACGTAAGCTGATACGTTATTCAGCTTACGCAATAATCTGATAAATTACCGCGTCCCACCAACCGTCAATGAATCAATTTTTAAAGTCGGTTGTCCAACACCCACAGGAATGGACTGCCCGTCTTTACCACAAACACCAATACCAGCGTCTAATGCTAAATCATGACCAATCATACTGATTTTTTTCATCACATCAGGCCCATTACCAATTAGCGTTGCGCCTTTTACAGGACGTGTGACACGGCCGTTTTCAATCAAATACGCTTCACTGGCTGAAAATACAAACTGACCGGATGAGATATCCACCTGCCCACCACTAAAATTAACCGCATACAAGCCCCGTTCAACTGATTTAATAATTTCATCGGGATGGTGAGATCGG
>JAJZSG010000079.1 GCA_021849905.1 Pseudomonadota bacterium | reverse complement strand
GGATTTTTAAATATTTTGTGTTTTTTTTAAAAATTCCGCTTGCTTACGCGCGCGGCTCGGGTTAGTCCGAGCTCCCTGACAGGCACTTACCCGGCGATTGTGACAGGATACTGAATTACGACCAAAACCATTGGACAAGTAAGATGTCTAAGCTGTTAATTGAATTAACCCATTTTTTGGAGAAATAAATTGCTAAGTTTTTTTTATGACCCTACGAGAGTTTACATTTCGGTTGAAATAAAATCAGTAACTAATAACTCCTTCCTTAGTATTACAGACTCATCGAATGATTATCGCTCATGCCCAAACGAACTCGATTTTCAAACTGTATATCAAGATATAGAAGAGCAAGTTACCTCAAGGGGTGCGGGGAAAATCGCTTTGAAAATTAATTTAAAAGGGAGATTAAATGGTAAAGAAGTTCAAGAATATTTTTATGACTTAGATTCCTTTCGAGATTTTTTGGAACACTATTCATTAATATCCAAGCAGACCCACGCCATTTCAAATGATGAAGCTCGTCATTTAAGCTTAGCGGTTGCAGTCATCGCAGACTCTAGAACAAGGTCTGATTCTACAAATTATCAATTTACATTCGTATTACTTGGGGCTTGTATAGCGGCATTGTTTTTTGGAAGTTATTTATGGTTGAATCATTCTCAAAATCAACATGAAGAAGAACCGGTTCATGGATATGGGGCATCGCTTTAAAATATTCAGCGTCTTTTAATATAAGAGTTTTGGAGTGCGGTTAAATTCAGAATTAACACTTTTTGTGATTCCACGCAGCCATTCAATATTTTTTGAATGGCTATAAAAAACAAACGTGATCAAAATGTGCCCGGAAATTTCGACGGTTGCCGGCTAGAACCCCAAATACGGTGGTAATAAGTGGCTTTGAAAATGAATGCCAGAGCCACTGTGGTCTCTGACCTTAGGTACTTTTATTGTGGCGTCACCAATGCCCGTTTGAATAGTTCTTTCTGGAAAATAACCATTGCGTACGACATCCTGTCTACCGTCGATTAATTTTAAAGGGTGCAGTTCCTTTAAAACGACCAAGTTATTTCTACGAAATGCAGAATGCGTAATTTGAGAGGATTTAAAATTCGCAAAAATGGGTGGTGTCCTTAATTTGTTGATTACACATTCCGCTGAAACTTAAATCTGTTTATCAATAACCCAATAACGGTGTCATGCATTAGTTCAGATTTTGAAAAGCAGATGGTTCTTCTAGCTAATCTTTTGATTCGTGTGCGGAAGGTTAAAAACGTTCGTTCAATCTTCTGAGTATTTGGTTTTCCTTCCTGATGCTGTTCATATGGTAACAATCTTTGGTAAGCACCTAATCCATCTGTAAAATATTTTGTTATATTGAATGGAGATAGACGTTGTTTTAATGGTTTACATGCAGCGTCAGTTCGATCGCCAAAAGTGTATGCAAGAACTTCGCTGTTATGATGGTTTAGTGCAAGCCATAACCAACGTTGGTTCGATTTGTCACCAACAAACGACCATTGTTCATCAAGTTCTAATGCCACTGGCAATAATATAACGTCTTGGACTGCTTTTGGCTGGCGCAATTTTTCCCAGTTCACCTTCAGGAGATTGCATGCTCTTTTTCAATGTACTGATAACAGTTGATACACCAACAGATAGCACCCGTGCTGTATCTCGAATACCTGAGCCATTCATTGCCATATCAACAATCCGTTCTCTCACGCCTTGCTCAGAAGCATTATAGCGATGGGTTAACTGAAATGTTTTTCTACAATCGTTTACTTGACATTTATACCTCTGCTCGCCAACAATCGACTTGCCATTTTTGACTACTTTTTTATCATTACAATAAGGGCAAAATACACCCACAACTGCCATCTTCTTCGTTCCCTGAAAAAGTTAGCTACGCTATCACATCAACAAATTAAGGGCACCACCCGTTTTTTAGCAGGCCCTAGTTAAATACTAACCGTTCATCTTTCCACGAAACCGCAATGGTGTCACCGGATTTAAACTCACCCATTAATAAGGCTTGTGCTAGAGGATTTTCAAGTTTTTGTTGTATCACTCGTTTCAATGGTCTGGCGCCATATACAGGGTCAAATCCCATTTCGCCTAAATGGGTTAACGCTTCAGGGGTGATGGTTATTTGAATATTTTGTTGCATCAACCGGTGTTGCAGCATGCCAATTTGAATGGTTGCGATGCCTGCGATTTGGTCTTGTGATAATGAATGAAAGACAACGCAATCATCAATGCGGTTAATGAATTCGGGTCTAAAATGCTGACCTACAAGTTCCATGACAGCTGTTTTTATTTCTTCATAGCTGTGCTTGGTGCTCATGTCTTGAATTAAATGAGAGCCTAAATTGGATGTCATGACAATCACACTATTACGAAAATCAACCGTTCGTCCTTGCCCATCGGTTAATCGACCATCATCTAAAACTTGCAGAAGAATGTTAAACACGTCGGGGTGTGCTTTTTCGACTTCATCGAATAAAATCACCGAATAAGGCCTGCGACGAATCGCTTCTGTTAAATAACCGCCTTCTTCATAACCCACATAACCGGGAGGTGCGCCAATTAATCTCGCTACCGCATGTTTTTCCATGAATTCAGACATATCAATACGAACCAGCGCATCAACGGTGTCGAATAAAAAAGTTGCCAGTGCTTTGCATAGCTCGGTCTTGCCTACACCCGTTGGGCCTAAAAATAAAAATGAACCAATAGGGCGATTGGGATCTGATAAGCCAGAACGCGTGCGACGAATGGCATTGGCGACGATATCAACGGCTTCGTTTTGACCAATTAAACGCTCATGCAACGCATCTTCCATGTGCAGAAGCTTTTCTTTTTCGCCTTCAAGCATTTTCGATACGGGAATGCCGGTCCATTTTGAAACGATTTCTGCCACTTCTTCTTCTGTTACTTTATTTCGCACGAGCTTTGTTTCTTGAGATTCAGAGTCAGCCACTTGCGTTAATTGTTTTTCAAGTTCAGGAATTTTTCCGTATTGTAATTCGGACATACGGGTTAAATCGCCAGCACGTCTTGCCGATTCTAGTTCTCCTCGTGCTTTTTCCAATGCTTCTTTGATATGTGTTGTGCCTTGAAGCATCGCCTTTTCTGCTTTCCACAACTCACTTAAATCCGATACACTTTTCTCTAGTTCGTTAATGTTTTCTTGTAAGTCTTTCAAGCGTTTTTTTGACGCCTCATCATGTTCTTTTTTTAATGCTTCGCGTTCAATTTTTAGTTGAATCAGTCGACGGTCGAGTTTGTCCAGGCTCTCGGGTTTTGAGTCAAATTCCATGCCAATTAAGCTACCGGCTTCATCAATTAAATCAATGGCTTTGTCAGGCAATTGCCTATCGGGTATATAGCGATAAGATAAAGTTGCTGCGGCAACAATGGCGGGGTCTGTGATTTCCACGCCATGATGCACTTCATAACGCTCTTTTAATCCACGTAATATGGCAATTGTATCCTCAACATTAGGCTCGTTAACAAGTATTTTTTGAAAACGCCGTTCAAGGGCTGCGTCTTTTTCAATATATTGTCGATATTCATCGAGTGTTGTAGCACCAATACAATGCAGTTCACCGCGCGCAAGCGCAGGTTTTAGCATATTGCCTGCATCCATAGCACCATCAGCTTTACCCGCACCGACCATGGTGTGCAGCTCATCAATAAATAAAATAATCTGACCTTCTTGCTTGGATAAGTCGCTCAAAACGGCTTTTAAACGCTCTTCAAACTCACCTCGATATTTAGCCCCTGCAATTAATGCACCCATATCCAAAGACAGTAATCGTTTGTCTTTTAATCCTTCAGGCACTTCGCCGTTAATAATGCGCTGTGCTAGTCCCTCAACAATGGCTGTTTTACCCACACCGGGTTCACCGATTAAGACGGGATTGTTTTTTGTTCGACGTTGTAAGACTTGGATAGTGCGACGAATTTCATCATCTCGACCAATGACGGGGTCGAGTTTGCCTTGCTCGGCTCGTGCTGTTAAATCCAGGGTATATTTTTCTAAGGCTTGACGTTGTTGTTCCGCATTAGGATCATTTACCGATTCACCTCCCCGAATATCATCAATGGCTTTTGATATGGCTTGAGGTTGACCACCGGCTTGCTTGATTAATTTGGACAGTTCGCCGCCTTCGTTAATGGCTGCTAACACAAAGAGTTCACTAGATATGTATTGATCTTTTCGTTCTTGTGCTAATTTGTCTGTCAGGTTTAACATGCGGCCTAAAGTATTGGATACGTGTATTTCGCCCCCCGTACCCGTGACCTTCGGCATGCGATCAAGTGCGCTGTCAATTAACGAGCGTAATTGAGGAATATTCACCCCGGCTTTAGCAAGCAGTGGCCTGCATGTGCCTCCGTCTTCGTCAAGTAGGGCCTTCATGAGGTGCTCGGGTTCTATAAATCCGTGGTCTCGACCTAACGCTTGTGATTGTGCATCCGCTAGAGCCATTTGAAATTTGGATGTTAATTTGTCCATTCGCATCGTGTTTACCTCATGATGATTTAAATACTTTAGTTTTTATACTAGTATAGGTTCTTGTTATTATTTCGCCATTTTTGACAAGGCATTCGTATATAAAGTTATGGGGTTTAATTAAAAAAGTTCAAGGGAGATACGCATGGCAAAGGTTTTAGTACTGTATTATTCAAGCTATGGTCATATAGAAACCATGGCACAGGAAGTGGTTCAGGGTGCATCGGATGTTGAAGGGGTTGTCGTTACGTTAAAGCGAGTACCTGAAACAATGCCTGACGAGATAGCGAAAAAAGCGGGAGTGAAATTAAATCAAGCGGCTGAAATTGCCACACCGCAAGAACTAGCTAACTATGATGCCATTATTTTCGGCACGCCCACGCGCTTTGGAAATATGGCCGCTCAAATGCGTAATTTTCTCGACCAAACGGGTGGTTTATGGGTTAAAGGTGAATTAATCGGCAAGATAGGTAGCGTATTTGTGTCCACGGGGACTGGTGGCGGTAATGAAACAACCATTACCTCGTTTTGGAATACCTTGGTGCATCAGGGCATGATTGTGGTTGGTGTGCCTTATTCCGAAACGGCATTAACCGATTTGAGTGCGATGAGAGGTGGCTCGCCTTATGGTGCGGGAACCATTGCAGGAGCCGATGGCAGCCGCAAGCCTTCCGCTGTAGAGCGACAAATTGCGCGCGCTCAGGGGCGTCATGTGGCTTCTATTGCCAAGCGATTGTTTGGTTAGTTTGAACCAAAGATACGTCATCGTGAGCTCGCTCAGGATGATGTATCGGAATAAAATACAATTTATGTTATAATAGTGCACATTTCGTATTTTTCAGGTTTAAATTATGCGGTTTTTTGATGAAAATCGGGCTTTTTTTACGCCATATCATTCAATAGAACATGTGTTTGAGGATTTTTTATATATCATCACGGATCCTATCAAATCAGCCATCAATTTGATTGCTAATTTAAGTGGATTTTTTCTCGGTTCTCTACCTTTAGCCGTGTGGCTTATTTCGTTTAATATACCGTTATTGATTTTACTGTCATTTCCTGTTGCTATGAATTTATTGCCACTAAATATTCCGATTGTGATTGCAATGGCTTTGTTATCAGCGCCAGCAGCTCTTGCGGTTTGGTCACTTGGTTGTGCTATATATGACGCTGTAGATTTGGTTTTATCACCGATTGTTGATGTTGCTCGTATATTGACAAATGTCAGTGCGACGGCGGTTGATGCACTGGAGATTACGGATTATTTTGATTTAGATTATTAGATGACCCACGAAGCGGGTCATTAAGAGGGGGTCGTATTGCCAATTTTATTAAACGCTGGAATCTCGTCCTATTGGCGATAAATTTTGCAATAAGGCTTTGAATATTTTTGGCGCACCAGCAACAATATCACCTTGCCGCCAATAGGCTTCACCACCTTGTAAGTCGCTGATTAATCCGCCTGCTTCTTGAATTAATAAAGAGCCCGCGGCTATATCCCAAGATTTTAAACCAAACTTCCAATAGCCGTCTAAACGACCGCTGGCAACATAGGCTAAATCGAGTGCGGCAGAGCCTGTGCTTCGAACGCCCGCACATTGGCCGATGAGGGATTCATAGGCTAGGAATGAGGGATTTGAGGTGGCTGAGTCGTGACATGAAAATCCTGTCCCGAGCATTGCAGCACTTAATTGAGTTTGTTTGGAAACACGAAGACGTCTATCGTTTAATCGTGCACCCCGTCCGCGACTGGCTGAAAAGCATTCATGACGAAGGGGATCATAAACCACGGCATGTTCAATACGGTTTTTGACACGCAGTGCTATTGATACCGCGTAAAAAGGAAACCCATGAAAATAATTGCGCGTGCCATCTAGTGGGTCGATAATCCAAACGGATTCAGCATCGTCGTTTTGTACGCCACTTTCTTCAGCAATGATCCCGTGATCAGGGTATGCTTTGCGAATGGTATTGATAATAATCTGTTCTGCTTTGACATCAACGTCACAAAAAAAATCGTTCTGACCTTTTGGTATGACTTTCATGTGTTCAAGTTGATCAATGTGGCGATTAATAATATCAGCGGCTTGACGTGCGGCGCTGATAGCAATATTCAAAAGTGGTTGCATGAAATGGGCTCTTTATCAACAAAGCTCGAGATTGTATCACAATTTATAGTATAATTGTGGTTTGAGTCATGGTATGGCACAGCGATTGCATTTAAATGGCGGAAGTATCTGAGCCGCGACCGTGAGGGAGTGGAAAAGTGATAGAGGTCGAAGACAATACAATTATGTTGTTAATGAGCAAGGCATGTATATGGCGTATTTGAAAACAAAAATCGAACATTCAACGCGGCAATTTTAATTTTCCGCTCCCTTACGGTCGCGGCTCGGATATTCTGCATGAATATTGAACGTTTTAACGTAATCATCTTTGTGATGATAAAGGTATTTTTATTTTTGATGAAATATAAACAATGAAATTTGATTCTATTCGGATTGTATTGGTTGCGACCTCCCATCCAGGCAACATTGGGTCCACTGCACGCGCCATGAAAACAATGGGTTTACACAGGCTTTATTTGGTCTCGCCTAAATCCTTTCCTGACCCTCGTGCGCATGAAATGTCGGCAGGCGCCTACGATGTTTTGCTTGAGACTGTAGTGGTTACTGACACGTTGGCTGAAGCGTTAACAGGATGTCAGTTGATTCTTGCAACCAGCGCAAGACCACGCGATATCGCTTTAACCGGTTTAACGCCTGCGGAATGTGCATCGCTTGTTGCCGAAACGCCTGATAATACCGAAATTGCGATTGTTTTTGGGCGGGAGCATGCGGGATTAACCAATGATGAGTTGTTGCATTGCCATTATCACATTCACATCCCCAGTAATCCGGCGTTTAGTTCGCTTAATCTGTCGCAGGCTGTTCAGATTGTTGCTTACGAATTAAGAATGAAATTATTAGCCCCTGTTGCTGATGTTGAAACGGGTCAAGATAGCCTAGCTACTGCAGACGCCGTTGAGCAGTTTTACGGTCATTTGAAAGCCGTTTTAATTGAAATTAATTTTCTTAAGCCCTCAAACCCTAAACGGTTATTTCAGCGATTAAGACGTTTATTTAATCGAATTAAGCTTGAGCAATTAGAAATCAATATATTGCGCGGGATTTTGACCCATGTTCAGTCCGCAATACAAGAGACTAATCGGCAATGACAACCTTACCGATTTATCTTGATTATATGGCAACGACGCCAGTCGATCCCTTGGTTATTGAGACAATGATACCGTATTTAGGTCCTGCAGGTTATTTTGGTAATCCGGCCTCACTGCAGCATCAGTATGGTCAAATGGCCGCTCAAGCGGTAGAAAACGCGCGCGGACAGATTGCTCATGTCGTGGGCGCAATGCCTGAAGATATTGTTTTTACTTCGGGTGCGACGGAAGCCAATAATCTCGCTATTTTAGGTGCAGCCCGTTTTTACCAGCGAAAAGGGCGTCATATTATTACTATGAGTACTGAGCATAAAGCGGTGCTGGATAGTGTTCATCAGTTGGCGCGTGAAGGGTTCGAGGTGACGTATTTGCAGCCGCAACCCGATGGTTTGCTGGATTTATCGGCATTGATGCAAGCTCTACGTGATGATACGGTCCTGGTATCTATCATGCATGTGAATAATGAAATTGGGGTTATTCAGGATATTGCAGCGATTGGCCAACTGCTTCAAGGTAGGGGGGTTGTTTTTCATGTGGATGCGGCACAAAGCGTCGGTAAATTAGCTGTCGATTTACGTACCATGATGGTGGATCTGATGTCGCTTTCGGCGCACAAAGCCTATGGGCCGAAGGGTGTTGGAGCGTTATATGTTCGTCATAAACCCCGTATTCGTCTGCAGGCACAAAGTTTCGGCGGCGGGCATGAGGGTGGTTTGCGCTCAGGTACGCTGGCAACGCATCAAATTGTGGGTATGGGCGCCGCTTTTACCTTGGCTGAACAGTTACGTATTGAAGAACAAGCATCTATTTTATCGCTACGCCAGAGACTATGGGATGGTATCAAGCAATTACCTGGTATTCGTTTGAATGGTTGTGAAAAGGCTCGTGTTGCAGGTAACCTGAATATTAGCTTTCAGGGTATTGATGGCGCGCAACTTTTAACCGCACTTCACGAGCTGGCAGTGTCAACCACGTCTGCGTGCATGTCGGCGCAAGGGCATCCGTCTTATGTGTTGCAAGCGTTGGGGTTGAGTCCTGAATTGGCAA
>JAJZSG010000078.1 GCA_021849905.1 Pseudomonadota bacterium | reverse complement strand
GTGAATGTTCATGATGTTTGCTCTTAGTCTGGTTGCAGAAATTCTAAAATCTCGGACTTGCAACCTTCAAGCAAATACTGAGATTTAAGATAATTGTAACTCATCCAACCAGTCGAGACCCGACATGTACCCCAACGCAGTGACGTAAAATGTTTTTGACATTGACAGACTTAGGCAGGTTGGTGTTTTTAGGCTCAAGATAACCCATTAACACTGACGCAACATTCACGTTCTGTTTATTTAAGAAGAGATTCAACTCAGAATGAATAAACTTCCCATTGTTCTTCTCGCCAATACCATGGTAGAAATCTCTTCCAATAAACTTATTATCCTTAATGACCAATAAAATTTTTGAAAAGTTCAAAAATGCATAATAATAAAGCAACGGCTGACTTTTGATCGGACTGTTTTCCGCAGAGAGATAAAAATGTTTGGCTTGCTCTAAAAGCGAAGCCATAAAACTGCGTTCTTTCGCGTTCTTGCTCGACTTCTTAACCACATAATCCCAAAACGCCCAAATATCAGAAATAATCAGCTTTTCATTCTTCCCCAAATTCACAGTGGAACTGGATTCACAAAAAAGCGGAAAACTGAATTTGGGGTCTAGTGGGGTCATAGGCATTTATTTCGCATTTACTCAGCCTGTATCTTCTGCCATTTATGCTCACAATATGAACAGTGACCATTCCAAATAGTAGCCTGCATGTCTTCATAGGAAACTTCTTCACCGCAATTAGGACATTCTTTGATTAAAAAATCAGATATACCCTTTTCTAAAGTGTGCTTTTGAGCACTAGATAAATAACCAAAACCCTTATCTACCGCCAGTTTGGCAATACCTTGGACTTTGGCATCAGCAATATTATAAATTATTTTTTTTAAATAACCTTCAAAATTCATAATCTATACCACCTTTATTACTTTAATTATTATAATAATTAAGCACCCTAACTGAACAATCATAACTGTTTGACTGCCTAATAATTCCTTTTCTTCAATAACATATACCTAATCCTGCCCAAACAAATCACGCGTATATACCTTATCTGCAACGTCTTGCAAGGCATCCGATCGACGGTTAGCAATAATCACATCGCTCATGGTTTTAAACGTTGCTAAATCATCTACAACCTTAGAATGATAAAACTCAGTGACGCCCTGTTCAGACAACACCGGCTCATAAATCACCACAGGTATGCCTTTAGCTTTGATGCGTTTCATGATGCCTTGAATGGCACTGGCACGGAAATTATCACTCCCCTGCTTCATCACCAAACGGTAAACCCCCACCACCTTAGGATTACGTTCAATAATCTGCTCGGCGATAAAGTCTTTACGTGTCGTGTTCGCCTGAACAATGGCATGAATCAGGTTTTGCGGCACATTCTGATAGTTAGCTAACAGTTGTTTGGTATCTTTGGGTAAACAATAACCACCATAACCAAAGCTAGGGTTATTGTAGTGGTTACCAATCCGTGGATCTAAACCTACCCCTTCAATCACCTGGCGCGTATTCAGCCCATGCACAGCACAGTAAGTATCCAGCTCATTGAAATAAGAAACACGCATCGCTAAATAAGTATTGGAAAATAACTTGACCGCTTCGGCTTCGGTGGCGTCGGTATACAAAACGGGAATCTCGGCCGCTGGTTTCGCCGCGCCTTCAATCAGTAAACCAGCAAACACCTTGGCACGTTCGGACTTTTCGCCAACAATAATGCGCGAGGGATAGAGGTTATCGTACAATGCTTTGCCTTCGCGCAAAAACTCTGGCGAGAAGAGAATATTATCGCAACCGAACTTGGCTTTTACCGACTCGGTGTAACCCACCGGGATGGTCGATTTAATCACCATCACCGCATTCGGGTTAATCGCCAATACATCGGCAATGACCGCTTCGACCGAATGGGTGTTAAAGGTATTGGTGTCGGTATCGTAATCGGTGGGTGTGGCGATGACGACAAACTCAGCGTCTTTATAAGCAAAAGATTTATCCAAGGTTGCGGTTAAATTGAGTTGTTTATTCGCTAAAAAATCTGAAATTTCCTCATCGACAATCGGCGAAATGCCTCGATTTAATAAATCAATCTTCTCCGGCACAATATCTAACGCCACCACCTCATGGTGCTGCGCTAATAAAACGGCTAAGGATAAGCCGACGTATCCAGTTCCTGCTATGGTGATTTTCATTTCTTTCCTTTATCTTAAGAGCAACGCTACCTTGCTTTCCAGCGGTATTGGAATCTGACCCCTTTTTCCTACCGTATCGATGGATTTGAGTGAGTAGGAATATTCTCTGCAGCGATACAAATACCTTCACCTATTTCGTCAATATCGCTAATGATTGGCCAAATGCACCTAAAGGAAATGAAACACCATCGTCTCCATTGACGTAAGATATTGATCTAAATCCTACTGTATCGGATATCTTTTGAATCATCTTTCTGTCGAATATATAATCAAGGCGCACAGGAGACTTTCCGCTTGATATCTGATTGACACGACTCATAAAAACATTCCAATGCTTTTCCTGATCAAGTTCAAGGAAACTGAATATCAACCTCGCACCGGGCTTTAATGCGCGGTATGCGTCACGTATGTAAGCAAATGATTCTTCAGGCAATAGATGTGTGAACAAGATCCAAGAGAAAACCATGTCAAGCGACTCATCTTGAGAGTTGATTGAGAAATCGAAATGTAGAAAAAATTCGTAATCAGGCTGCTTGCTTCGCGCAAAATCAATTAACTCCTCAATGATATCAGCACCTTTATAAACGCCACGCCATTCAAAACGCTTTAATGCCTGTGCAGTCTGGCCACTCCCACAAGCCAGATCATATATACACATACCATCTTCTAAGCCAAATTTTTTCAATATATAATACTGGCAATCACCAAACAGCTTAAATGATTCCAGCGTTGGTGATCCGATAGCAATTGACATAGCCAAATCAATATTCTCAGAGTTTTCATTTATCAAACGCTTTACTAAACTTCTATAGTCATTAATAAAATGCAGTTGTTTTGACCATCTTGAAGTAAGGCGCCCTTCTTTCATGCCATATTTTTTATAATGAGCTAAACCAGATTCACATTTTCCAGCCTTTACTGCTTCAGCTACATCTGGGTTTAACATAAGGTAAATAAATTCACTGAAAGTGAACTCTAGTGGCAAACTAAAATTTTTTGAGGGAGGAACAAATTCACTCATAACACTTTCCCAGGAACTTCGATCTATTGCAATAGCATTAGATCTTGGTGAAAAGTTTTTAATGTTGCGTATAAAGTTCTTATTATCAATATTCTCGCTCTGAACGCGCCCATATTCCGTAACATAAAGAATATCAAAATCTTTAGTATTATAATTTTTAGAGATAGCTTCACGGACCAGCCTCATGCTTTCTACAGCCGTATATGGCTCAAAAAAAGTATCAGAAAAGTATTTTACAATAACGAGCACACCACCTTCCTGAAATAACAAGCGCTGCTTTTGCTCTAAATGAGACCTTCGCATAAGCTGCCTTTTTGAGTCTCATAACGATTTTCATTCGAAATCGAACAAATTTCATTATGCTTTTACTCAAAAACAGCTATTTATGCATGGTTTTTTCTCATAATTAATTGTATTTGTTCGTATTTTCTAAAAACTGGATACACGAACCCCTTGATGACTTAAAATGCCATCTTAATTCCCAACGCTCTTTTCATATTATGGGCAATGCACATCATCATTACTCGAGCACTATTACGTGCTAAACCAACATAACGAGCCTGACCCAGACCGTAGTACTTCTTAAGCACGCCAAAGGTGCGCTCAACAACCGCTCTAATTTGACTCTTGAAACGATTATGTTGTTTTTGCTCATCCGTTAGTTTTTTGTTGCGATAGGCCCTTTCTAACACTTTGTTCTTAATGCCTTTAGAAGCCAATAATGCATCGTGCTTCTCACTCTTATAGGCGCTGTCGGCATAAACTTCTTTTTCATTGCCAGTCAACAGAACCTCAAAAATCTGGGAATCATGAGTATTGCCCGCGCTCAGTTGCTGAGTTTTAACAAAGCCGTCTTCATCCACGTTTATATGGGTTTTAAATCCATAAGTTGTTTTCTGCTTGCCATCAGATGCTGTTTTAACGTTGTAACCCGCTTCTGGGTCTTGAGTATTCTCACCCTGTTTATTTTTGTTGGGTCTATTGCGTTGTGCCTTAATCACGCTAGCATCAATAATACTGACCTCACCAGAGCGAACCATTAGACCCTTCGCTACCAGTTGTTGGTTCACTTCTTTCAAAAGTGTTTCAAAAAGGCTCTCTTCTTGAAGTTTCTGACGAAAACGCCAAATACTGCTGTGATCGGGTACTGACTCGCTTAGACTTAAGTCAACGAATCGACGAAAAAGTAAGTCCCGTGCCAATTGCTTTTCTGTGGCTGGGTCACTTAGGTTATACCAGCTCTGAAGTAATAAGACTTTGAACATCATCAAGGGCGGCCATGCATGATTGCCTTTAGTCTTGTTGTTGATTTCAGAGAGCTTAGATTCGATACTTTTCCAATCAATGAGCGCATTCAGCTCGTCAAGCTCTTTAATCGCTTTATGTTCTGATACAAACGCATCTGCCAATGTTTGTTGCTGTAATGATTTCCAAGCCATATCATGTTAACCAATTGAATTTATTGCTTATATTATACCAGCTTCATAGCAAAAATTTGTAAATATTTGATTCTGGTTCTTGTTTCATTCAGCGAACTGTGAATTAAATCATGGTCAATATCACCATTCACACTAAGCGCCTCAGAAAACTTCACCTTTCCATGAAACCCAATCTTGGACTCTTCGCAAAAAAACATATCAGACGCATAATTTATAACGCCCTTTGATAGGATGATTTCCGGGTTTTGTATACCACATAATAAAGCATCAGTTCCCCGTATGTCCGCCCATGAAAATAGCGTGGATTTAAAGACACCAAGATGCTGAAGAGCAAATCCAAGCTCGCAATTGAAACCGAAGCTCAAATAACTACGATAAGCCCTATTGTGTGCATTCATTTGCACGCATCCTTTCTGAACGTAATTCGCTTACAACCAGCATGATCTGTTGAATTCTTGAATCGAAACTGTGCTTGCTTATAATCTGGTTTGACAACATCAAACGTTCGGTGTTTTTAGTGGTTGATAAGGCGCTGTTGAATACTTCTCGTAAGTGCATTGCTGAATTATAGGTTAAGACAACGGTGCCAAAAACATCTTTCAACCCTTCAATATCGTCAGTTACAACCAGTGCAGCACACGCGGCTGCATCAAATAATCGATTTGATAGAAAGCCATATTCGCGCATAGTGTCCCAGTGATCATTCAGCACAATGCCAGCATTCGCATAATATCCGGCTAGATCTTCGTTATTGATGTGCTCACCGACAAGATATTGCTTTGGTATGAATTGTTCCCATCGGGTTCCGAATACAGATAGGGGCAAATCAGCCTGAATCGCATCTCTTACGATCTTTCTATACACATTGCGTGAGTTACCCACAAACAGTACTTCATGGCGTGGCTTTTTGGGTACAGATGGGTTAAATAGCTCCGGATCAGTACATTGGAGAAGCACACTCACCTGCACAGTTAATTTCTTTTGCATTTGTTTGGCGTAAGGAATGGATGCTATAAAAACATGATCATATTCTGCATATTCGTCGAGACCAATCTTGTCTGGGTGTGAGATATTCCACATCAAGTTTATTTGCCCATGTTTTGGTTTGTAGCGTGACAGACCTCTCAATACAATGACAACGTTTGCATTTAATGACTCGGCTGAATCCCATTGATCTAAACAATCTACTGCACACTGATGACCGAGCTTTTCAAGAGAGCGCTTCATCGCATTTGCAAAATGATAATCGCCCCATTCATGGCTTACTGCCAAATTTGGGCAACCAATTTTTATTCTGAACCGTAATGATCGGTTAGTATCTGAGATTTCACATTCGATGGATTGTAATTTTGTATTGTCAGAGTTTATTTGCATATCTGAAAATAACAAAGGTTCAATTTCCACACCGATATTAATACTGCCAGCCAACCCTGAATCGGCACTATTGTGCTTTTGTCTAATAAATGCCTGCATTTGAGCCAGCTTGTCGCCAATGTATTCATTTTTTGTTATACGTAGAAACTGGTTTCCATCATAGTAGTTGACACCCACATAAGGAATGTAAGCAACGCGAGATTTTTTGGTTACTCGCAGAATAAAATCCCAGTCAACTAGTCTTTTGAGTGTTTCATCAAAACGAATATTTGTGCGAGTATGCACAAACGCATTCATGTCGATGTAGTTTTCTTTGAGACATTCGCTCCAGTCAAAAATATCTCCACGGTAACAAATCGTCTTGCCGTTGTCGTCGGTTGCATGGATTGCACAATAAGCCGCATCAAGTTCGCCTTTATGTACAACGACAAGCATGGATTTTAGGAAGTCATTATCCCAGGTGTTGTCGGAGTCGAGATACGCGACCAGTTCGCCCCGAGAAGACTCAAGTCCCTTGTTCCTGGCACTGGATACACCGGAGTGATTCAGTTGGTGAAACTTAATTCTGGGGTCACTTAGGTATTTGGCGATGATATTTTGTGTCTCATCGGTACTGCCATCATCGCAGATATGTAATTCAAAGTTCTGATGGGACTGTTGCAATACGGATTCAATCGCCTTCTCGATAACCTTGGCCCGATTGAATGTTGGCATTACAACAGAAACCAGTTTGGCTTTAAGAATACTATTGCATTCAGAATATATGTCGCAAATGCGCTCTTTAACCATTCGTTTCTTACGTGAATCCCAGAAGAAATGGACTGGTGATATCTTGACTTTTTCGAGGATTGGGCGACTAATACCTAAACCAGCCTTGACCATCTCATCATTATCTTTGTTCCATTTGACGATCTTGAATTTATCATCCGCATAATATTTGAAGTCATCCGGCTCAATTCGATTGCGCCACCGCTCGGTGAAGTTTTTTCGGTTAAGTTTGATGTACTTTCCTCTGCCAGGGGTTTTCGATTCGTGATGTATAACAACAGAACTGGCTTGATAGTGGCATACACGATCTGTACCATGGGTCAAACGCAAGCAAAGATCAATATCTTCTTGCCCATTGATAAAGATCGGATCGAAACCTTTTGCTTTCGCAAAGTCTTTCGCTCGGATTGCCATGCACGCTGCGGTAATAGCTTGATAGTCCCGTGAAATATTGACACATGGCTCATCTGGACTTAAGTTTGCATAAATCGGATAGCCAAGAGTTTGTTTAGGTGCAAAAACGACACCAACATTCTGAATTGACCTGTCCGGATATATCAGCTTTGGTTGAACTGCTACTATGCGTTGCTCACTGAGTGGTTTGACAATTTCATCCAACCAACCGTCTGTTACTGTGGTGTCGTTATTCAAAAATACAATATATTCACCGACAGCGGCTTGGAAGCCTATATTACAGCCAAGCGAGAAATTAAAATTATCTCTATTTTGAATATATTTAATACGCTTGTCACGCGCAGATAGCTTTGTCAGAAGTTCTGACATCTCCTTTCCGCTTCCATTATCTACACACACAACTTCATAGTTTAGACTTGTTGTGACGGACAAAATGGAATTAACACATGCTTCGGTGAGCTGAATATGCACATATATAGGAATGACGATTGAAACCATACCAGCAACGGTTTTGCGATCAACAAGGCTTGGCCAATCAATTAGTGTGGCATTTAGAACCATATAGCGGAAAAACGGGGTTTCGTCTTCTTCACGCCATTGTGTTGTTCTATAACGCCGCCCCTCTAATGCTCCCGCCGTCAAGTAATGATGAAATGGTTCGATTCCGGCATTTACCACATCACTATGCAGTGCTCGATATTCTCTAGGTATAAAATATTGATTTGGATAAATCTCATTAAAGGTTCCATGACTGAAATAATGATCGAGCGGATTTTCACCGGCCTTAAGAACTTCTGGGCATTGACGGTAGTAGAACTCTTTATCAAAAAGACCCGTTTTCTCAACCAGAACCTTATCAAAAACTGATGATCGTTTATAGGAATTCTTTTCTATATGCTGTGCAATATTTATATTGTCACCGCCATGCTCAATGAAGAACAACAAGGGATTTCGCTCATCCCCCTTTTCTTTCAGGTAAGACAAAACTTGACCGAACGTTGCAAATTCTTCACAAGGCCGTTTCCCACAAAAACTACCTTGTGTTAGGTAATGATATACAAGATCAATTTCAACGCCGGCTAATTCTGGATTTTGCGCAAGGTAATAACAATCAGAAAAGTAACTACTTTTTTCAATTAATTCTCTATCCCCATCAATTCTTACTAACTGTCGCATTACATCGCCAATGTGGGCATGACCTATTGCTTCTCCACAATCGCATATCAAAACTTCACATGCTTCATGCTTACCTCTCTTGGGTTGCAAAAGACCAATTTTTCCATTGTGAAGCATTGGCAAAAGACCAAAAAACCGTTCCAGGGCATGTTCTAGCTTGCCATCCTTTTTGTATTCGCCATCAAGTGCCGAGTGAGTGAAGTTCGCAACTTTTGCAATTTTTTCAAGTATGTCAATTCGAGACCAGAACATTGTCCCGGCAAAGAAGCCCCAATCTTCTTCTGGTAACTTATCTCCATATGAAGCTTCCAGAATATTTGAGAGGTTCTGTGCGTTGTCATACATTAACATCTGCGCGGATTGATAGAGAGCTGCCGGCCCTACCAGACATAGACTATCATTTCCAAGAAATGCATCGATTACGCGGGTAAAGTTCTGCGTAGATCCGATTAAACTATCTAACATCACTTGCCGCCAAATAACTGCAAGATGTCCGTCCCCTTTCTTCGTTTGTAGTTTACAAACGGCGTAATAGCCTTCGTTTGAGAGTGTAGGGACAAGCGAAAGAGAGGGCATGATGTCCATACCCATATTGTGTCCGACATGTATACGTGCT
>JAJZSG010000077.1 GCA_021849905.1 Pseudomonadota bacterium | reverse complement strand
GCAATCATGACATCTGTTGCGCGCTTTAAACCGTCTAACAAGGACTCACGACAACCATAAAGATTATCAAACTTTGATTTGGTTACGGCGTCATTGACATTGATTGCTGGCATTTTGAGTTCATTGCGTTTTGCCATTTCATACAATCTCGCAACACCCGTCGTGGTTTCTTCTGAAACCCCTTTAATTTCGTCAAGTAATTCCGGGTATTCTTGATGAATAATTTGTGTTAAATCGCCGCCATCATCCAGTAAAAGATTAGGCGTCCATCCATTTGGGCCATGAATGGTTTGTTTGACACACCACCAATACTCGTCTTCCGACTCACCTTTCCAAGCAAACACCGGAATACCAACAGCCGCCATGGCAGCTGCTGCATGATCTTGCGTTGAAAAAATATTACAAGACGACCATCTCACATCCGCGCCTAAAGCAATTAAAGTCTCCATTAGCACAGCTGTTTGAATCGTCATGTGTAAACAACCGGCAATACGCGCGCCTTTTAACGGCTTTTCTTGACCAAACTCAGTGCGTAAAGCCATTAATCCCGGCATTTCGGTTTCAGCGATCGCGATTTCCTTGCGTCCCCAAGAGGCCAAGGCGATATCAGCTACTTTATAATCCATTTTAGATACAACTTCATTCATGGCTAACATAATTTATCCTTTTTAATATGTGACGTAGAAATAATCACCTACAACGCTTTACGCAGCTCTGACACTTTATCTAACCGCTCCCAAGGCAAGTTATCACGTCCATAATGACCATAAGTTGCAGTTTGCCGGTAAATAGGACGTAATAAATCATGATGATCGATAATGCCTTGAGGCGTCAAATTGAAATGTGTCTTGACTAACTCAATAATAGCCATGTCATCTAAATGACCCGTACCAAAGGTTTCAACATGAATCGATGTGGGTTCCGCGATACCAATCGCATAAGATACCTGGATCTCACATTTATCAGCGATTCCGGCTGCAACCAGATTTTTAGCAACGTGACGCGCTGCATAAGCCGCTGAGCGATCAACTTTTGACGGATCTTTACCCGAAAAACAACCCCCTCCGTGACGAGCCATGCCACCGTAAGTATCCACAATAATTTTGCGCCCCGTTAAACCACAATCCCCTAAAGGACCACCAATTACAAATCGACCCGTTGGATTAATAAAGTATCGTGTCTGCGGGGATAACCAGGCCTCTGGAATGATAGGTTTTATGATTTCTTCCCGAACAGCCTCTACCAAATCCTCATGACTAATGGTTGGTGAATGCTGCGTTGAAAAAACAATGGTATCAACAGAAACCGGCTCACCATTAACATAATTCAGCGTTAACTGGCATTTACCATCCGGTCTCAACCACGGTAAAGCACCACTTTTACGAAGTTTGGCCTGTTGCTCCATCAAACGATGGGAGTAAGCAATGGGTGCCGGCATAAACACATCCGTCTCACGCGTGGCATAACCAAACATCATCCCTTGATCGCCTGCACCTAGAACTTTAGTCTGTTGATTATCAACACCTTGAGCAATATCGACCGACTGTTTACCAATGGCGGATAAAACTGCGCATGATTCCCAGTCAAAACCCATTTCTGAGCTATTGTATCCAATATCTTTGATAACCTGTCGAGTAATATCTTCAACATCAACCCAGGCATTCGTCGTAATCTCGCCACCAACTAAAACCATTCCTGTCTTGACAAATGTTTCGCAAGCAACGCGCGCCTTTGGATCTTGAGCTAATATCGCATCTAAAATAGCATCAGAAATTTGATCGGCTATCTTATCGGGATGCCCTTCTGACACCGATTCTGAAGTAAACACATGAGCATTTTTCACAGCTAGTAAACTCCTGTAACAAAAATTTAAGAGTCTTAGGTCACGTTCATAGGAAAAACGTTACCTAGATCATAAAACGAATAAATTGGTTGAAAACGAGCTCAATATCATGAGGTCCAGGGCTTGCTTCAGGATGACCTTGAAAACCAAACGCAGGCTTGTTTTGATGCATAATACCTTGCAAACTCCCATCAAACAAGGAGCGATGCGTCACAGCCACACAGTCGGGCAAACTCGACTCATCAATGGCAAAACCATGATTTTGACTGGTAATGAACACGCGCTGGCTAGCAATATCTAAAACTGGATGATTGGCTCCATGATGCCCCACTTTCATTTTAAGTGAAATGCCACCTAACGCCAACGCTAAAATTTGAAAACCTAAGCAAATACCAAATAAGGGAATATTGGCATCTAAAAAAATACGGGTGGCATCAATCGCATAATCACAAAACGCCGTGTCACCGGGTCCGTTTGACAAAAAAACACCATCAGGATTCATCAACATCACTTCAGCCGCTGATGTTTTTGCTGGCACAAGCGTCAGATGACATCCCATATCATGTAAGATACGCAAAATAGAATGCTTAACACCGAAATCGTAAACAACAACATGATATTTTAAGGGTTTTGATTCTAAAGCCCATTCACCACGCCCACCATACCACCGTTCAACAGTTTGGCGAGACACAACACTAGCTAAATCAACGCCACTGAGGCCTAAAAAAGAACGTGCTTTTTCTTTTGCTTTGTCAACATCATCAACATAAGTACTGATACAAGCGCCAATGGAGCCACATTCCCGTAGTCGGTGCGTCAGCTCACGTGTATCAATTCCAGAGATAGCAACAACCCCTTGTTTTTTTAACCAATCCGGTAAGGATTGTTGGGCACGATAATTGCTTGGTGTATGCACACAATCTCGCATAACAAGTCCTGTAGCCCACGCTCTTGAAGACTCCATATCGTCTAAATTACACCCGGTGTTACCGACATGCGCTGTGGTTAACGTAATAATTTGCCGGGCGTAAGACGGATCCGTCAGCATTTCTTGATAGCCTGTCATGGCTGTATTAAAAACCAGCTCACCCACGCAACTGCCCTCAGAACCGACTGATTCGCCATGCAAGACAGTTCCGTCACCAAGGACCAGAATCGCCGGTTTTTTAATCATACAATCACATGTCCTCAAAGAATTTTTTAACCCCATCAAACCACGACGTTGTGCGGGGTGAATGAGACCCTTGATTATTATCTAGTGATTTTTGAAACTGTGTTAACAACTCTTTTTGTTCACGAGATAAACTCACAGGGGTTTCCACAACCACTTTGCATAATAGATCGCCCGTCGCATAACCTCGAACAGACTTCATTCCTTTCCCCCGTAGCCTAAAGGTTTTACCTGTTTGTGTCTCAGGTGGAATTTTTAAACTCACACGCCCTTCAAGAGTGGGGACTTCTATTGTGTCACCCAACACCGCAGCCACGAAACTAATGGGAACCTCGCAATGCAAATCACTATCTTGACGTACGAAAATTGCATGGGGCTTCACACTCACTTGCACGTATAAATCACCTGAAGAACCACCATGTGTTCCCGCTTCGCCCTCACCACTTAAGCGCACACGGTCGCCATTATCAACACCCGCAGGAATTTTAACCGTTAGTTTTTTATTTTCACGAACACGTCCCTGTCCCTGACAATCGCCACAGGGATCAGTCACCATGCGACCTTCACCATGACAAGACGGACAGGTCTGTTGAATAGAAAAGAAACCCTGTTGAATGCGAACTTGTCCCATGCCATTACAGGTTTCGCAAGTTTTTGGACTCGTTCCTTTCTTAGCACCTGACCCGTGGCAGGTTTTACAACCTGCAAGCCTGGGTACTGTAATTTCTATTTGCTTACCATTAGCGGCTTCTTCAAGCGTCAATTGAACGTTATATTGCAAATCGTTGCCATGCTGGCCTCGGGATTGCTGACGCTGTTGACCTCGCCCACCTGAGAAAATATTTTCGAAAATATCTTCAAAAACATCACTAAAACCAGCATGCCCTCGACCACCACCCATAGACGGGTCAACACCCGCGTGACCAAATTGGTCATAGGCAGCGCGCTTTTGTTTATCAGACAAAATAGCATAGGCATTTTGAACGTCTTTGAATTTTTCTTCAGCCGCCTTATCATCGGGATTTCTGTCCGGATGATGTTTCATGGCAAGCTTTCGGTAGGCTTTTTTAATTTCTGAATCTTGGGCGTTGCGACTGACACCAAGAAGCTCGTAATAATCCTGTTGCATTGAATGCTCACATTACAAATTTAAATTTATTGTTGCAATAAAACCCAAATCACTAGAAAACAGTAGACTGGGTTTTAAGGCTAACATAGTTGTAAACGCTATTATTTCTTATCTTCTTTAACTTCTTCAAACTCGGCATCAACCACACCATCATCTTTTGACTCAGTTGTATGCTGAGGCTCAGCACTGGCATCATGAGCCTGGCCTTCTGCCGCTTTTTTAGCGTAGACGCGTTCAGCCATTTTAGACGATGCGGTTGTTAGAACCGATAATTTATCTTCAATTTGTGCTTTTTCATTGGATTTAATCACATCTCTTAACTCAGAAATGGCGGTTTCGATGCCTTTTTTCTCTTCATCAGACAGCTCATCCGCTAAATCTTTCAATGATTTTTCACTGCTATGAATTAAACCATCCGCTTGGTTTCGTAACTCAACCAACTCTTTGAACTTTTTATCTTCTTCAGCATGAGATTGGGCGTCTTTAACCATCGCATCCACTTCTTCATCACTTAACCCACTAGATGCTTTAATGACAATCGACTGCGCTTTACCGGTTGCTTTATCTTTAGCGGATACATTCAAAATACCATTTGCATCAATATCAAAGGTGACTTCAACTTGAGGAACACCACGAGGTGCGGGTGGAATATCTCTTAAATCAAAACGACCTAATGACTTATTAGCAGAAGCCTGCTCACGCTCACCTTGGAGAACATGCACAGTCACAGCCGTTTGGTTATCATCGGCGGTTGAAAACACTTGATTTGCTTTGGTTGGAATCGTGGTGTTTTTTTCGATTAATTTTGTCATTACACCACCCATGGTTTCAATCCCTAAGGACAATGGTGTCACGTCTAACAAAAGAATATCTTTTACCTCACCTGACAACACGGCCGCTTGAATTGCCGCGCCAACCGCAACAGCCTCATCAGGATTGACGTCTTTGCGTGGCTCTTTACCAAAAAAGTCTTCAACAACTTTTTGTACCATCGGCATACGTGTTTGACCGCCAACTAGAATAACATCGTTGATTTGTGACACAGTCAAACCAGCGTCTTTTAACGCAACTTTCAACGGAGCAATCGTTCGCTCAACCAATTTTTCAACCAAGGATTCAAGTTTTGCACGAGTCAATTTGATATTTAAGTGTTTAGGACCAGATGCATCGGCTGTGATGTAGGGTAAATTTACATCCGTTTGCTGCGCAGACGATAATTCAATCTTCGCTTTTTCTGCCGCTTCTTTAAGACGTTGCAACGCTAGAGGATCATTGTGTAAATCAATGCCCGTGTCTTTTTTAAACTCAGCAACCAAATACTCGATTAAGGCCAAATCAAAATCTTCACCACCTAAAAATGTATCGCCATTAGTGGCTAACACTTCAAACTGATGTTCACCATCAACTTCGGCAATTTCAATAATTGAAATATCAAAGGTCCCCCCCCCTAAGTCATAAACGGCGATAACTGAATCACCACGCTTTTTGTCCATACCGTAAGCAAGGGCTGCAGCAGTTGGCTCGTTGATAATGCGTTTAACTTCAAGTCCTGCAATACGACCCGCATCCTTGGTTGCCTGACGCTGTGAATCATTGAAATAAGCCGGAACCGTAATCACTGCTTCAGTGACTTCTTTACCCAGGTAATCTTCAGCTGTTTTTTTCATTTTAATCAAAACTTCAGCTGAAATTTGGGGTGGCGCTTTGTCATCATTTTTGACGCGAACCCAAGCATCACCATTGTCCGCTTTAATGATTTTATAAGGAACCATTTTAACGTCTTTCTGAACAACAGGATCATCAAAACGGCGTCCAATTAAGCGTTTAATGGCAAATAAAGTTTTATCCGGGTTGGTGACGGCTTGTCGTTTTGCAGATTGTCCAACTAAAATCTCATCATCATTTGTGTAGGCGACGATAGATGGTGTTGTTCTATGACCTTCACTATTTTCGATTACACGAGGCTTGCCACCTTCCATGACCGCAACGCATGAGTTTGTTGTACCTAAGTCAATTCCGATAATATTTGCCATTTTTTTTATGCTCCAAATTGATGAATTATTTTCTTAACATTTTATATGGGGATTTATTTTATTATTTCAAGTCAAGATGACGCTTTTTCCTTCGCAACCACCACTCGAGCAGGACGAACCACACGATCATTTAACTTGTAACCTTTTTGAAAAACCATCAACACAGTATTGGGTGCAACATCACCTGATTCTTGCATGGACATGGCTTCATGCTGTTGTGGATCAAACAACTCACCCAACGGGTTTAACTGTTTTACATCAAATTTTTCAAGCACATCAACGAACAGCTTCATGGTTAATTCAAGTCCTTCACGCATACTACTATTCTCATCTTGAAGAACGAGCTGATGAGCTTGCTCCAAACTGTCTAATACAGGTAACAGAGCCACACTAAATTTTTCTAAACTGTAACGATGAGCATTGGCAACATCACGCTCCGCACGACGACGCACATTATCTAATTCAGCTAACGCTCTGACTGATTTTTCCCAATTTTCATGGGCTTGTTGTTCAGCTAATGTTAATTTTTCTTCCAGTGCAACATAAGAAGGATGCTCAAGTGTATTCGTATCCGTTTCTGGAGAATCCTCAGCGATGGTATCGCCACTCAAGCTGAATTCATCCTGAACATCATGGGCCTGTTTGAATTTTTTCCAGTCTTTTTCTGGCCTGTCTTGTTTTGATTTTTGACTCATGTTTTACAACTCCTGAATTAACTTGAATTAGATGTGGGGGCAGCCTATTGAAAAATCAAGGCACACTCCACGAATTTTTATTGCGGCAACTGCTCATTCATTGCATAATCGGTTATTGTTTAGGTCAACGAGTCTTTCTTATGCAAACTTGGTCACCCTCATCCTGGTTGAACTATGCCTATCTTCAGGCCATTGACTATCCGAATCAAGACCATTTAACTCATGTACTTAAGCAGTTAAATACACTACCCCCATTAGTCACCAGTGGTGAAATCAAAAATCTCAAACACGCAATAGCTCTTGCTGGACGGGGCGAAGCATTCATCCTCCAAGGTGGGGATTGTGCCGAATCGTTTGCGGATTGCCGTTCCGACATCATTGCCAACAAACTTAAAATTCTTTTGCAAATGAGTCTCGTTTTATCACATGGCTTACGTAAGCCCATTATTCGTATTGGACGAATTGCGGGACAGTTTACTAAACCCAGATCATCTTTTAACGAAACCGTCAACGGGATAACGCTACCGAGCTATCGAGGCGATCTGGTTAACTCACCCCAATTTACAGCAGCCGCACGCACCCCCAATCCGGAATTACTATTAAAAGGCTATGGATGCGCTGCGATGACGCTAAATTTCATCCGCGCCTTACTCGATGGCGGTTTTGCTGACATGCATCATCCTCAACAATGGGATGTGCGTTTTGTTGAACATTCCAAACAAGCCAGTGAATACCGGGCTATTTTGAGCGCTATGATTGACGCAATAGACGTGCTTAAATCAATCGATGGCACACAATATAACCGATTGAATAACCAAGTTTTTTTTGCATCACATGAAGCCCTGCATCTTCATTATGAACAAGCGTTAACAAGACAAGTACCCAATGGGCATTGGTATAATTTATCAACTCATCTTCCCTGGATAGGAATGCGCACAGCTAATCCTGATAGCGCACATGTTGAATTTTTACGCGGCGTACAAAACCCAATCGGGATTAAAGTAGGACCAACAACGACACCTGATGTATTAAATGATTTACTGATGATTCTAAATCCACATCGTGAAGAAGGTCGTATTTTGATAATCAGTCGGATGGGTAATGATCACATTGAAACGCATCTTCCTAAACTGGTTGATGCAGTTAAAACAAAAAATACTCCGGTCACCTGGTCTTGCGATCCGATGCATGGCAATACAGAATTGACATCCGATGGTGTTAAAACACGCCAATTTGATACCATTTTACATGAGCTGCAACAAGCCGTTATTATTCATCACGACATGGGAAGCCACTTAGGCGGTGTACACTTTGAATTAACCGGTGAAAATGTAACCGAATGCATGGGCGGCGCACGCGGACTTGATGAAACAGATTTAAAGCACGCTTATCAAAGCTTGGTCGACCCCCGATTAAACTACGAACAATCACTTGAGATGGCAATTCAATTAAGCCGTCAATTCACAACAATTAAAAAATCCAAATTAGAGACCCGTGATGCCCGAACTACCTGAAGTCGAAACAACCCTTAACGCACTAAAACCCCATCTCAACGGCGAAGTTTTTCATCACGTTATCGTGCGTGAAACACGCCTGCGTTGGCCTGTTCCTGATAAATTAAACGATACACTCGCAAACCTCTCTATCTTAAATCTATCTCGTCGTGGCAAATATATTTTAATTCACTGTGATAAAGGCACGCTCATCATTCATCTAGGCATGTCAGGACGTCTTAAACTGTTAACCCATCATGATGAACCTATGCGCCATGATCATGTAGATTTTATACTCTCATCTGGATTGATATTACGCTATCATGATCCACGTCGATTCGGTGCAATACTCTGGACAAATGAACCGCCTGCGCATCACGTCTTATTAAAATCCTTAGGTCCTGAACCCTTGGAGGATGATTTTACCGGTGAGTATTTGTTTGCAATCACCCGTAATAGACGACTAGCGATTAAACTGCTGATTATGAACGCCGCGTGTGTGGTGGGTGTGGGTAATATTTATGCCAACGAGGCATTATTTTTATCAGGCATTCATCCGGAAATGCCAGCGAAAAACGTCAAGATTGACCAGTGTAACCGTTTGGTTTTATCCATCAAAAGCGTGCTGATGCGTGCGATTCAACAAGGCGGCACAACGCTTAAGGATTTTATTAACCCATTAGGAAAGCCTGGCTATTTTACCCAACAGCTAAACGTGTATGGACGTGAGGGTTTGGCGTGTTTTCAATGCCAAAGCGTTTTAAAGGCCATGCGGCTAGGGCAGCGCACTACGGTGTATTGTAATGTCTGCCAACCGGAATAAAACGTAGTTCATACGCTCTCTTGAAGATTAAGATGAAATTCCAGGGTAAGCGTTTAATAAACCCCATCTTTTAATCCCCCACCCCAACCCGGATACTCCCAAGCATTGAATCAGAAAGGCGTATTTGATGAGTTCCGAAAACAAACAT
>JAJZSG010000076.1 GCA_021849905.1 Pseudomonadota bacterium | reverse complement strand
TGTCAATAGGGATTTTTAAATATTTTGTGTTTTTTTTTAAAAATTCCGCTTGCTTACGCGCGCGGCTCGGGTTAGTCCGAGCTCCCTGACAGGCACTTACCCGGCGATTGTGACAGGATACGATATTTGGGTTCTAATGTAATGAACCCATACAAGATGCAGTCACAAAGGCTCAGGTAAACGCGCTCGAATACGGTGCGTTGCTTGACTATGAATTTGTGAAACGCGTGATTCAGAAACATCCAGAACATCACCAATTTCTTTTAAATTTAAATCATGTTCGTAATAAAGCGATAAAACTAACCGTTCATTTTTAGGTAAGCTATTAATGATTTGTGAGAGTTGCGCACGGGCATCAGCACGTGCCGCGTTGACATGCGGTTCCGTTGATGCGCCAAATGTCTCATCTTTTAGTACATCATCCGTCACGCCTAAATCATCAAAACCGAATAGATGGGCACCATTAGAATCATTAAGCATATCATGATACTCACCCAGACTGATGTTTAATTCAGATGCCACTTCATGATCCTTCGCATCACGACCCAATCGATTTTCAACTTGCCTTACCGCAACAGCAACCATTCGTGCATTACGATAAACCGAGCGAGGAACCCAATCATTGCTTCGAACTTCATCTAACATATGCCCCCGAATACGAATACTGGCATAAGTTTCAAAGGAAGCACCCTTGCTATCGTCATAATGCCTGACCGCTTCAAGCAAACCTAACATACCCGCTTGAATTAAATCATCTAATTGAATAGAGCGTGGCAATCGTCCGGATAAGTGGTAGGCGATACGCTTGACCAATAGAGCATGGCTTTTGACCAACGTTTCCTGCGTTTGTTGATTCAACCGATTATTCGCATCTACCGCGTTCACAGTATTCTCCTTCTTTATTAAGCCACGTCACTATCCATGATCGTGTTCTGTCAGTATCAGGTATTCCTGATGTGGTATCAATACTTTTAAAAAAGAGGCGCCTCAAGAGCGCCTTAAATACAATCGGTTGATTATACAATTATCGGATGATCGAGATTATCGGTATAAAAACAGGAATCAATTTGAAGATCTCCAAGATATATACAACCAAGACAATAATCACTAATACATTTAACAAACTTTTAATGGCCGAAGCCATTGGGATGTAAGTGTTAATCAGCCACATCACTACACCAAACAACACAATAGTGGCAAAGAAATTTAATAATTCATGGTTCATAACGATCCTTGTTTTGCGAACTGGTAAATAAAGTATAGTATTTTATTGAATCATTTGCGTTATCAAGATAAATATCGCATGATGTTTAGACACGGCGTTATCACGATTTGATGACGGAAACCTTATTGATCTGCCTAAAGGATTGACGAGATGAAACGCATTATGTTTTTAGTCTTGCTTTTTTTGCCTTTTACAACCACATTTGCGCTAGTTTTTGGCGTCACAGCGAATTATCCTCCTTTTTCATCACTCGCCGATAAACAAAATCATTTTTATGGCTTCGAGCCAGATATCATTCAAGCTATCTGCTCTCGCATTCATGAATCCTGTCAATTTAAACCCATGGTTGTAAATGACATACCCAGTGCTCTGCTTTCAAACACTATTGATTTCGCTGCCGCAGCGATTATTATTCCATCAAAACCTAACCCACTGTACTTATTCAGCCTGCCCTATTTAACAAGTAGCGTACAAGCTCTTATAGAAAAGAACTCTAAAATCAAAAAAAATGAAGATTTAATCGGTAAAACCATCGGTATTAGACGCTTTTTCGGTGTGGAAGCATTTAAAGAGTTTTTGTTAAAACGATGGCACAATCAAATCACCATTCAAGAATACCCGGGTTTAGGCGAATTGACTGAAGCTTTAAACGACCACATCGTTGATGCGGTCATAACCAATTCAGCAGCCATTGAATTTTGGGCTATTAATAACAGTAATACCTATGCGCTTGTCGGAGAAAAAATTCCCTACGGTAATGGGTATGGCATTATGACACATCTAGGCAATGAAGTGTTAATAAACCGAATTAACCAGGCAATAAACGATATGATGAAAGATGGGACTTACTTAACAATTTATTCGCGATATTTTCAGTAAGGATCTTCAGAATATTTCTACTTTTAGATCTTTTACGGACGAAGCGAGCAGCCGCCCTATTTTCTATTCAGGCGTTCTGTGTTCAGGAATTCAAATATATCCAGTATACGCTGAATATCATTCAGCATCTCTGCATGCGGATTGATTTTACCGCTACCAGGTAAAACCAAGGGTTTAAAGAGGGATTTATACAATTCACACTCTTTATTACTCAAAGTCTCACTCAGATTAGTCATAGCTGCTTCAGGCAAGGCATTAATTGCCGCGACGATACCGGCCAATTTTTTCAGGCTGCCAGACCAAACAGGCCAGCGACTTTGAGTGCCTTTGATTAAGCAGTCAATTTCTACAATCAAGGCATGTCCTATCTCATGGCAATATAAACATAGAATGATTTCATCGCCATTCCTTATTCGAGCATTGGACTCAAGGTGATGATAGCACTTAGGGAGCACCCATTACATAGATAGGTAGCCAAATATAAGAACATGCCATTGCAAGCATAGATGCATAATTTCTTTTCAATTTATCATATCTTGTAGCAATAGCTCGGAAATGTTTGAGCCTTGCAAATACATTTTCAACTAAATGCCGATATTTATAGAGACCCCAATCTATATCGGCATTGCCGGTTTTAGAGTTTTGCTTTCTGGGGATAATTGGAATGGAAGATTTATTTCTGATTTGCAAACGGATTTCCTCGCTGTCCTAGCCTTTATCAGCAATGGTATAAATGGCTTTAGGACGTTTTGCAATACGCTCTGGAGCTGCTTTAGCATCATGAACTTCACCACCAGTCAATTGGAATTCGATTGGAAAGCCAAAAGCATCAACTGCCATATGGATTTTTGTTGTATTACCTGCAACAGACTTCCCAATGGATTGATTATCTTTTCCAATCGCACCTGAACTATGCTGGTGCGCTTTAATTATACTGCCATCAATAAATTCCCACTCAAGATCTGGCTCTTGGACTAGGTCTTTAACTATACGCATCAACTTGTTTTTTGAAGACCATCGATTAAATTGTTGATAGATTGAATGCCAAAATCCAAATTCAATAGGTAGGTCACACCAAGGGCACCCAACACGCATACGATATAACATTGCTTCGACAATCATACGCAGATTGGGCTTGTTATAAATCTTGTGTTGTAACATTATCTCCTTGAGCTTTGACCATCGCTCATCGCTGAGCATTAGTCTAGCCATCGCAAACTCGTTTTGTATCTGATATAAGAATCGATATATTATGAGTTTGTTTCTATTAATCAATAGATTAAAACTATCAACTATGTATGTTTTTAAATCACCATCTCCTAGATACCGCGGACATGCCGCGGTACGTAGGCGGTGGGGATGAATTGTAAACACGCCCTAACCTAACATCTCAATAATTTTCGCCTTCATTTGCAAAAGCCTATCATCCAAGTCGTCAGGAACAGCCCCCCCACCCTGTGCCATATCATCCCGCCCGCCCCCTTTACCGCATAAATGACGAACCAAATCACCAGCGGCAGGAACTTGGCCCAAAATAGACCGACTTATACCCGAAACAACACTTAATTTATCTTGAGATATAGCAAATAAAACAATCACAGCCGAATCTAAAGATGATTTAAGCTGATCCAGCATCTCTCTCAAACCGCGTGAATCAAGATGATCTAAACGCTTAATTAATACACTCACGCCACCTATTTTTTCTATCTCGTCTAATAAGGCACGACCAGATTGAACGGTGAGCTGTTGGCGTAATTGAATGATTTCTTTATCGCGCTGCTTAGATTCGTGTATAACCTGTTCGGTTTTAGACAGGACTTCCGACGCTGTTGTTTTCAAAAGTGACGCTATCGTATCCAATTGGTTTAATTGGTGATTAACCCAATGAAGTGCATGATCACCGGTCGCTAATTCAATGCGTCTGACGCCACTTGCAACACCATACTCGGCAATAATTTTAAACAAACCAATATCGCCCGCACGCCTTGCGTGTGTGCCGCCACACAGTTCTTTAGAAAAATCACCAATCGATAATACCCGAACGGTATCGGTATATTTTTCACCGAATAACGCAACAGCACCGTCTTTTTTAGCCTCATCAAGGCTCATCAAATCGGTAACAACTTCATCATTTTCACGAATTTTATCATTAACCAATGTTTCTATTTGTTGCAATTGCACAGCGGTTAGCGCCTCATGATGAGAAAAGTCAAAGCGCGCACGCGAGGCATCAACCAAAGAGCCTTTTTGTTGAACATGTGAACCCACGACACGTTTTAATGCTTCATGCAATAAATGCGTTGCCGTGTGATTCAAGCGAATGGCATCACGCCTTAATGCATCAACTTCCGCGCGAACCGATTGGTTTAATAAAAGCTCGCCTTTAATCAGCTCACCATAATGAACAATGACCTGTCCCTGATGCTGCGTATCATCCACACGAAATACCGCATGCTCACCCACTAACTGCCCTTTATCGCCTAATTGTCCACCGCTTTCGGCATAAAAAGGGGTATCTTCAAGAACAATGGCTGCTTTTTTACCCGCTGACAGCGCGTTAGTTTTTACCCCATCAACAACGATGGCTAAAATTGTGCTCGGAAAAACATCATGCTCATACCCTTGAAATAACGATGTGATGCCCTCTAAGGCTGGGACTTTAGAGTAATCGACTTCAAATTGATTGGCTGATTGAGATTGTGCTCGTTGCTGTTTCATGCATTGATTAAACCCGTCCATATCCACAGACAAACCTTTTTCACGAGCAATATCTGCTGTTAAATCAACCGGAAAACCATACGTATCATATAGTTTAAAAGCCATATCACCGGTAATTTCACGACCCGCTAATGTCTGAATCTGGTCTTGTAACAAGACTAATCCTTGCTCTAGTGTTCGCAAAAACTGATTTTCTTCTTGCTCTAAAATTCTTGTAATCAAGACTTGATGAGTTACGAGCTCAGGATAAGCCTCCCCCATCACATTAATTAAGGGGGCCACGAGTTGACAGAAAAAAGGTGTGGGTAAACCCAATTTATGCCCATGCCGAATCGCACGACGAATAATGCGTCGTAACACATAACCACGACCTTCATTACCCGGCACAACCCCATCTGCAATTAAGAACGCGCAAGACCGAATATGATCAGCAATCACATTTAACGAGGGATGATTCAACGCAATGCCCGGAGCCAACTGGGCAATCGCATGAATTAACGATTGAAAACTATCGATTTGATAGTTCGTATGCACACCTTGGACAACAGCAGCTATTCGTTCTAAGCCCATGCCGGTATCGACAGACGGTTTGGGTAAAGGATGCAAGTGACCGTCTTTATCACGGTTAAATTGCATAAAGACAAGATTCCATATTTCGATATATCTGTCACCATCGGCGGTAGGCGAACCCGGTGGACCACCTTCAATGGATGGGCCGTGGTCATAGACTCTTTCCCTGCACGGACCACAAGGGCCTGTGTCACCCATAGACCAGAAATTATCAGCAGCACCACATCGTGAAAAACGTGTTGGCGATACACCCATTTCATCTAACCAGATATGTGCGGCCTCATTATCCTCTTCATAAACCGTGACCCATAGGCGCTCAACAGGCAATTTTAAGATGACCGTTAAAAACGTCCAGGCATAGGCAATGGCTTCGCGCTTGAAATAATCGCCAAAACTAAAATTACCTAACATTTCAAAAAAAGTATGATGTCGCGCCGTATAACCGACATTTTCTAAATCATTGTGTTTTCCACCCGCACGGACACAGCGTTGCGCACTCACTGCACGGTGATAAGGGCGCAGCTCCTGCCCTAAAAAGGTGTCTTTGAATTGCACCATACCGGCATTCGTAAATAACAACGTAGGATCGTTTGTTGGAATGAGCGAGCTACTCGGCACAAGCTGATGACCTTGTGCGGTAAAATAATCAAAAAATGCCTGTCTGATTTCTGAACTGTTCATGTGTTTATATCTCTAAAAACTGACTGTATGATATCCATTGAAAAACCACGGTATAACAAAAATTGTTTTTGCTTTTGTATCTCGGCAAACGATGGTTCAATCTTGGCACTATATTTTTTAACCCAAACATCCCGCGCATAAGACACCCAATGATCCTGCTCTTCAGATAATCGCATGTTGATTAATTCAAGCTCAATGTTTAAACGCTGTAAATCTTGACGAATTCGCATAGGCCCATACCCTTGAGAAATCCGCACACGACACAAATTTTCAACGAAACGCTCGTCACTTTGTAAGCCTAAGCGTTGACATTCTGCTATGGCATCATCGATCTCACGCTTGGGGTGTTTTTTTTTCGCTAATTTTTGGGCAATCTCATCAGCACCGTGTTCGCGTCTGGCAAGCAGACGCACGGCATCAATATAGGCTTTACTCATCAACCAATTCAGCGAATTCTTCACGCTCCGGTTGCTTTTTAACTAGTAACTCAGCTCTGATTTTTTGCTCTAACACTTGGGCTATTTCTGGATGTTCTTTTAAATAGCCACGCACGTTTTCTTTTCCTTGACCGATTTTTTCCTGATTATAACTATACCAAGCCCCTGATTTTTCAATCAAACCCAATTGCACAGCCAAATTAATCACTTCACTTTCACGTGAAATCCCTTCGTTATACAAAATATCAAATTCAGCAACTTTAAAGGGAGGCGCAACTTTATTCTTGACCACTTTGACACGCGTCTCGCTACCGACAATGTCTTCGCCCTTTTTAATCGAACCAATTCGACGAATATCCAAGCGTACGGATGCATAAAATTTTAATGCATTTCCGCCGGTAGTCGTTTCGGGGCTGCCAAACATCACACCAATTTTCATGCGAATTTGATTGATAAAAATAACCAATGTATTCGAGCGTTTAATATTAGCCGTTAATTTACGTAAAGCTTGTGACATCAGTCGGGCTTGCAAACCCACATGCGTATCGCCCATTTCGCCTTCAATTTCAGCTTTAGGTGTGAGTGCTGCAACCGAGTCAATGATGACGACATCCACTGCCGCTGAGCGCACCAACATATCCGTAATTTCCAGTGCTTGCTCACCAGTATCCGGTTGAGAAATCAGAAGTTCCTCGACTTTAACACCGAGTTTTTCAGCATAGCTGGGATCAAGTGCGTGTTCCGCATCGATAAAAGCGGCTGTTCCACCACTTTTTTGACAAGCGGCAATAACTTGCAAGGTCAGGGTTGTTTTACCGGATGATTCTGGACCATAAATCTCAATGACGCGTCCTTTGGGCAATCCGCCAATGCCTAGTGCAATATCCAGTCCCAAAGAGCCTGTTGAAATCGCTTCAATGTCACGCCCAAGATTGCTATCACCCATACGCATGACCGAGCCTTTACCAAATTGTCGTTCTATCTGTGCGAGCGCCGCAGTCAGTGCCTTTTGCTTATTGTCTTCCATCGGTTCACCTGTGTAGGATATGCTAAAGAAAAATTATCCCACAGATAGGCCCATGCAGCAAATCCGAAATACAAGGACGACCATGAATAACGCGATATGGACACCAAAAAAAATAGACAAAACCCGCATGCACGCATTTATGCGATTTGCCGAAAAAAAACAACAAAAGATCTTTGAATGCTATCATGACCTTCATCGTTGGTCGGTCGAGCATCCCGAACAATTCTGGGCTTGTTTATGCGATTATTTTAATATTCAGTTTAAAACACCCGCAACATCGGTGTTAGATAATAAGAAAGATATGATTAGTGCACGCTGGTTCAATGGTGCCACTTTTAATTTTGCCGAACAATTATTATCTCGGGATGATGAACATCCCGCCTTAATCAGTGTGGATGAGCAAGGCAATCGACGTGTTATCAGTTATCGCGAGCTAAAAAATCAAGTCAGCCAATGCAGCCATGGACTCAAAAAAGCTGGTATTGTCGCAGGCGACCGCATAGCTGCTATCATGCCAAATGTGCATTATACAGTCATTGCGATGTTAGCAACCACATCCCTAGGTGCCATCTGGTCATCTTGCTCGACTGATTTTGGAGCCAGTGCCGCCATTGACCGATTAGGGCAAATTGAGCCGACAATTTTGTTTGCATGCAATGGGCATGTTTATCAGGGGAAAACGCATGATGAACTGTCTAAAATTCAGCACGTCAGTACCATGATACCCAGCATCACGCATATTGTGTTGTGTCCAGTGATAAAACCAGACATCAATAGCCCACCCTTTGAAAAGTGCATTTGGTGGGATGATTTTCTTGAACCCATCACAACACAACAATTTACACCCTACCCCTTCTCACATCCGGTATACATTTTGTTTTCATCAGGCACCACAGGAAAGCCGAAATGCATTATCCACAGTGCAGGAGGCACTTTATTGCAACATATTAAAGAGTTAGGCTTACACACCGATATTCATCACACCGATAATCTTTTTTTTTATACCACCTGTGGCTGGATGATGTGGAATTGGATGGTTTCATCACTGGCATTGGGCGCGACCATCACGCTTTATGAAGGCTCACCCACGTATCCGGATATCAACCGCTTGTTTAAACTGATTTCCGATGAAAACGTGACTGTATTTGGAACCAGTCCTAAATTTTTAACCACGATTGAACAAGCCCACTATAAACCGCAAAACGAATTCTCGATGCAATCCCTTCGTTGCATACTGTCAACGGGCTCACCACTCCTGCCAGAGCAATATGATTTTGTATATCAACACATTAAATCAGACATCCAATTAAGTTCGATTTCAGGCGGTACTGACATTATCTCTTGCTTTGCGATAGGCAACCCCATACTGCCCGTTTACCGAGGCGAATTACAATGCGCAGGACTCGGTATGCGCGTTGAGATTTATGATGACAGCGGTCAATCGATTAAATGTGCGCGAGGTGAACTCGTTTGCACCCAAGCTTTTCCATCAATGCCCATTGGGTTTTGGAATGATGAAGACAGAAAAAACTATCAAAACGCTTATTTTTCACGTTTCGATAACGTTTGGGCACAGGGTGATTTTGCGCAAATCACGGAAAACGAGGGATTAATCATCTATGGACGCGCCGATGCCGTTTTAAATCCGGGAGGCGTTCGAATTGGGACGGCTGAAATTTATCGTGAAGTTGAAAAAATTTCGGCGGTGTAACATTGTTTCTGTAAATTAATAATGGCTAAGGCAGGTGGTCATCGATTAGACTTCGGTTTCTGAAGACAGGAGTTTAAGAGATGACCATAGGAAGATCGG
>JAJZSG010000075.1 GCA_021849905.1 Pseudomonadota bacterium | reverse complement strand
GATCTGCTATTTCATCCAAAGTAAACTCACTTCCATTTGACTTAGCGCATTGCCGCCCAAATGAAATGAAATGTACAAGCATTGACGAAATTCATGTAAGTCCAAATTGTCAGGCCGTATCGGTTGACGTGACATTAAATGGTCAAAAAATTGAAGCATCCACTAATCAAACCTGTCATTCATTGATGCTTGCGATTTATACGACTATTAAATCCCTTTGGACTTGGGTTGATATTACGGTCACTGAGACCATCACTGAAGACGTTTGGGATAAAAAAACCTGTCAGGTGTTGCAAGATAAAGTCACGAATGGCACTTGCATTTTTCAATCAGGCGAGCCATGCCTTGATGCAAATGAAACAAAAAACATCAATGGCCTTCCCGTTCATCGGGCATGCTGGGGACGATCGATGGCGTACCAATGCATGAACGGCACTGAAAGTTCATGCACGTCGTTAATCAATCAGGGTTGCAAACAAACCCTGTCTTCTTGTGTTGAACAAAAGTTTGGCGTATGCACGGCTTATTCACAAACGTTTGAGTGCCAAAACACCACCTGTGTTCCGCAACCGGATATCTGTATGCCATCGCTTCCTTGCACCGATGGTTCATGCGACACAACTAACAATGAAGAGAGTCATGATTTAAACGAGGGCGTTTCACGCCTCGGTGCTTTAGCGGGTGTTGCAAGTGATGTATCCACCAATCAAATCAATGAAGGAATAGCTAAGATTTTTGCGGGGTCAGCAATGGATTGTAAATCCTACCCTCTGGGTTTTCGTGATTGCTGCACCGATAGCGGATGGGGCGATTGGGTGAAGCATTGCCCATCAGACATGCAGGCGTTGCAAAAAGCAAAAGATGACAATCGTGTTGTTTATCTTGGGAAATACAGAAAGCATAAACTTGACCCTGATGAGCACCACGCTTTTTGCATTTTCCCTTCACAAATCGGTGCAATTATTCAAAAAGAAGGGCGTTTAGCTCAGCTTCATATCCCTTTTGGAAAGGCGAAATCACCTGACTGTCGAGGGATTACGCCTCAAGAATTAGAGCGTATTCATTTTGACAAACTAAATTTATCCCCGATTGAACAAGAACTCATGTCTCGCATTCATGTGCCCGATTTAGATAACGCTTCAACGTTAAATGAGTCGCATATTTGGCGACTTCATCAGGAGGGACAGGCTCATTATTAAAGTGTTTTCTAGCATGGCGTTAATTCTGGTAGCAACTCTGGCATTTTCAGATGAAGCACCCATTGGTTTTCTTTGGTATAACACACCAAAGCCTCCTGCGGCTGATAAAAAGCAAAAGCCACAAGGCGTGCTCTTTAGCCAATTAAGCTATACCCAGCGCGATAAAGTCCTTCACTTCTACACCATGGAGGCGATGCACCGTGCGCGCCAAACAAAATCGATGCAAGACATGCGCGAGTTTCTTGCACTGCAAGATTATTGGCTTAAAGAATCCTCCCGATTTAGAAATCTTTTTCAAAAAACGATGCTTTATTATCCAGAATATGATTACGCCGTCACGCATCCGACCTCAAGCATTGGTACCAAAATACTCGACGCTGAGCGTGAGAAAAACAATAAAGCTGCCATTCAAAGCCTGTCTAAAACGCATGGTTTACTTTTTTTCTATCGCAGCCAAAACCCATATGACCAAAAACAAATTGCCGTATTGCAAGATTTTTGCACGCGTTTTGACTTGCCTCTGATTCCAGTGAGTGTGGATGGAAAACGATCGCCAGAACTACCCCATTCACGGGTGGATAAAGGGCAAGCAGAGGCACTTGGCGTGCGATTTTTTCCGGCTGTTTTACTGGTTAATCCCAAAAATCAAGAAACCTTGCCGATTGCCTTTGGATTCACAACCCAAGACGTGCTTGAAGCCAATTTGGTTAGTGTTATTCATCATTTTAAGGAAGAGTCCATATGAAAAAACGAGTTGCCATTATAATTGCCATCATGAGTTTAGGCTTAAATGCAGCTTTTGCGGGAAACCCAAATCTTAGCTCAACTCGAGACCATTTTTTTAAAACTCATGGGTTCGTATTTTTCTTTGCAAGCACCTGTGCTTACTGTCATCAGTTTTCGCCCGTTCTAAGTCAAGTATCAAAACAGCTTGGCGCACGCGTCTTGCCGTTATCCTTTGACAATCAACCCTTGCCTGAATTTCAAGACGTCCTACCGGCAACCCCTGATTGGACAACCGTTGCCTTTAAAAACGCATCCATTCACTACCCCGCATTATTTATTGCTAACCCTAAAATCCAAGCACTTTATCCGGTCTCGATTGGGCATCTAAATGAGGTAGAGCTTACAACCCGAATTGATGCGCTCATTCCAAAAATCATGGCTTATGAAAAGTCTAGGGTGAGCGCATGAAAAGAATTATTAAAGCGTTAACACTGAGTATTATCGCTGCGAATTGCGCTCGTGCCGATGTCGCTGGCGATATGAATACCTTTTTCAATGGGATTGGTTATGCATCAAATGTCACGCGTCCGGCGGCGTTTCAATCCCAAGCGGCAGGATTTTACGGTGGAGGATCGTTATTTTTGCGTAATCGCGTGAGCCGTTATCAGCTTGTGCAACTGGATTTGCCAAGCTATCGCGCGGGTTGCAATGGCATTGATTTATTTACGGGGAGCATGAGTTTTTTGAGCCATAAAAAACTTGTTGATTTAGGCAAGCAAGTCATGACCAGTAGTGGGGCGTATGCTGTTGATGTGATGCTGGCAACCACCGTGCCAGAATTAAAACAAGTACGCGATTATCTTCAAACGCTAGAGCAAAAAGTTAATCAAATGAGTGTCAATTCCTGTGAAATGGCGCAAAACTTTGTCGGCGGTGTATTTCCCAAAACAGCCGCGTCACAACAGAAAATTTGTAAAGACCAAGCGGCAATGGGTCGAAGTGGCGTGGTTTCAGATTATGTTTCTGCCCGCATGGATTGCGCAGGAGACGCCCATGACGAGATTATGGCAAAAGCTGAAAAAGATCCTGAACAAAAGAAGCACGTGGTTTTACATAAAAATATTGTCTGGTCTATTTTACAAAACAATGCGTTCTTAAATGGTGACGTGCAACTTGCTGAAATGGTGATGAGCCTGACAGGAACCCTGATTATTGATAGCCAAGGCAAGGTGACCGTAGTGCCCTCATTAGCGGGAAGCAGTCACTTCATTCAAGCCTTATTGGGAGGTCATCAATCAGCGAGTCGCGAACAGATGTGGCGATGCAGTGACGAAACCCCCGGAACGGCTTGCATGAGCGTCAGCCTTAAAGAGATGACCATCAATAATAGTCAAACACTGACTACCCGTGTTCGAACGATGATAGAGGGTCTTGATACAAAATTAAAAAATGATGATGCTCCTACCGCTCAAGAACAAAATTTCTTAAGCCTCACGATGTTTCCTGTCATGAAGTTTTTAACGGTGTTAAACAGTACGCATTATAACGATGCGGCTGTTGAAATTGAGGGTTACTCAACACTGATTGCTGAAGATTTGTTGCAACATTATTTGAGCGGCTTGCTGCAAGACGTGGCAAATGCCACAGCAGGCTCAGAACTTAATGAAGACCTAATCAAAGATATTCAAACCCGTATACGGGATGCAAACCGCGAGGTTGCGTCTATTGATCCCAAAATTGCTCGAAAACTACAAGAAAAAATAGCCCTCATCTCGCGCATGAGCGAGATTGAGAAACAACTTGCCAGTGGTCTGGGTAACACATCACATTGAGGATGGGAAATACATGTCAGTAGAATATTTAACGATTCATGTCTTGGCGGCGGGTGATTTATTCACCGATGTGTTGAAGGCTATCACGGCCTTCATGAATCAACGTGATTTTTTAGGACTCCTAAGAATCACCGCACTCATTGGTATTGTCATGGTGTCTGCGGGATTTTTGAAATCCCGCGATCCGACTGTGTTTGCCAAATGGTTCTTGGGCTACGTGCTGTGTACCAATCTTTTATTGTTACCTAAAACCAGTGTATTGATTGAGGACATCTCAACTCAAACCAATCACAACGTAGATAACGTACCCGTCGTGTTTGCAGCGACCGCGAGTCTTTTAACATCGGTAGGATTTGGGCTTGCGCAAAGCTATGACGCGCTTTTTGCAACGCCGGGGGATTTTGCCTACACAAAAACCGGCGCGCTTTTTGGTGCACGACTCATCGAATCTGCTCGTGATTTTAGAATCCTTGATCCTGCACTTAAAGATGACATGGATCACTATTTTCGTTCCTGTGTAGTGGGCGATATACGGTTGAATCAAAAATACAGCGTGGGTGATTTAGCCGGAAGCGATAACATTTGGAGTTTGATTACCAAAAAACCATCGCCACTTCGCATGACCGAGGTTGGCGGGTCTCTTGTGACCTGTGCAGAAGCGTCAAGTGCTCATGGTGCGAACAGTCTTAAAGCGCGTTTGGATGCTGAAATTCGAAGAACATACAGCATTTTTGGGATCAACTTGTTTGGAAAGCAAAACAAGAGCCAGTATGAAACATTGTTTGATACACATTTAACCTCGGCAGCACGCTATTATCAGGGTCTCACGGACACCTCAAGTAATATTTTTCTACAAGCCATGATGATTAATGCGATGGGTGATGGTATTAACCACTACCAAGCGTTTACCGACAGTACAGCCAGTGTTGTCAATCATGAATTCACTAAGTCGCAACTTCAGCACCGCTGGAGCTGGGATATTTTAGGCCTAAAAGCCGTGTGGTTTTTACCGTTATTGCACACCAACCTCATGCTGATTCTTTTTGGTGTGTTCCCCTTGGTGCTGGCACTTAGCACGATACCCGGCGGTGGCCATATATTTAAGGGCTATTTGCAATTTCTTTTATCACTTCAATGCTGGCCCGTACTTTTTGCGGTCATTAATCACGTGATGACTAATGTTGGTATTGACGGTGTTTCAGGTTATGGGCCAATGACGATGGTTAATTTAGATAAAATGACCGAGTTAAGCCGAGATATTTCAGGGGTTGCGGGTTACATCATGGCGATGATTCCGTTTATTGCAAAAGGTTTGGTATCGAATTTAGGCGAAGCCTTTAATGGACTGGCGACCAGTATCACGGGACATGTGCAAGGCTCAGGTATGGCTGCGGCAAGCGAGGCAGCATCGGCCTCTTTTGGATTGGGTCAAACGAGCTTTTATAACACAACCGCCAATAATTTCTCTGCCAACAAGCATGACTCCAACTGGTCGCATATGCATGGAATGCATGCTGAACAAGGCCAAACTGGCGTGATTAAAACCATTACGGGGAGTGGTGAAACAGTCTTTGATGTCAGCCCCGGAATGTCTAAGGGTGCCATCTCCATTAATACTTCAGACGCGTTGAGTGGCTCTCTCAATGAAGCCTATGAAACCTCCAAACAAGCAGCTCATAATGAATCACAGCATTTTCAAAGCGCCATATCTAATGCAGCACATCGTGCGATACAGCTTTCAAATCTCGATGGTCATGATATGCGGTTTGGTCAAGGGGTATCAAGCCAAGAGTCAGGCCAATATTCACAAGCACTATCGAAAATGACCAACATTGCGTCTGATGTTTCCAAGCGTTTGGGTGTCAGTCAAGAAGAGGCCATGACGACATTAACATCCATGAGTGCGGGTTTTCATGCAAGCGCGTCTACTGATCGAAGTGTTTTAGGCCATATTGGAAAGTTGGTTGCTGGATTTGATATTGGTGGACGTACCGATGAAAAATACGACCGCTCATCGACCTCCGGTGACCGATATCATGAAAATACCGATCACACCGTGACTGCGAAAGAAGCGGCTGATTTTAATCAATCGTTAAATTATGTCAGTCATTTTGCTCAAACTCACCACTTTGATGATTCACATTCAAAAGGCGCAAGCCTGTCCAATCAGTTGGGCGCTGATTTACGTGACGCTCAAACAGCCAGTCATAATGTGGATTCGTCCTTGTCTACAGCCGCGCGCGTACAAAATGCACGAAGTTATGTCAAATCCCATGGCGCGCAAATCAATGCCGATCTCAATCAAGCATTTCCAAGTTACGTGAAAGCCAAAGTGGGTACAGCCCAACGCGACGAGCTCTTTTCGCACCCCGGTGACATGGCATCCATTCAAACGCTTCAAACATTAGGACAGGATTTTGTTGCACTTAAACGAGATGCGTTGATTTCAGAATTTGGCAATCAATCTCAAGGCACAAAAATCGATGCGCTTTATAGCCAAAATGCACGTCCTTTGATTGATAAAGAAAGCCAGATGGGAGGTCATTATCAAACCAATCAGGATTCATTAAGTCTTAATGCCAAAAACACGGGCCTTGTTATGGATAACGCCACCGCCAATCAATTCCAACAGCGTATTCAAGAGCAGATGGAAAAAAGCATCAATCAGACAACACATGATGGAGAGCGCTTGCACGGTCGTGTTAAGGGCACAACATCAGAGGTCAATGAAGCCATCCAAACCGGTAAAGACAATGCAAAGCGCCTTGTCGTAATGCCTCGACACAATCCTGAAAAGGAGGGGCATTAGCGCCACTTTTAATAACAGAAAAAATTCATAAAAGCCAAATTTAAGCCATAAAAAAACAGGGCTAGCCGCTGCTTTGCCCAAAAATCATGTTTAGGAGAATTAATGACTACGGAATCAAATTACAAACACTACACTCGCGGTGGCCAAATCTCTTTTCATAACTTGCGGATGTGGGATCAAATTACCAAAACACTCCTATGTTGTTGTCTTGGGATTGGGTGTTTGGCCAGTGGGCTTATCACGTGGCTACTAACCGGTAGCGATAAATTAATTCAGTTCATGGCTTACTATTTTGCGCAATGTCTCAATATTGTAGGTATAGCGCATACCTTTGAAATTCATCATCTTGGGCGCGTGCTTAGGCGTTCAGTACCCGATTTAATCAATAACCCCTATTACGCCCTTAATGCCAATCAATGTTTTGATAGATTGATGGAGGCCGCCCTTATAGGTGGTGGTTCTGCTTTCATACTAGGCACGCTTCTAACCGTGTATTTCATTCACAAAGGAAAGTTTCAAACCAAGAATCAATTCATTCGTGGAACAAGTATTCAACCAAGCGCAGTACTTAAAAAACAAATCATTCGAACAGGTCGCGCCTCTGATCTTAATTTTGATGGGTTTCCGCTTATTAAAGATTGTGAAGTGCAACATTTATTGGTGCACGGAACGGTGGGTATGGGAAAAAGCCAGCTCATTATGAAGCTCATGGATGGACTGCGTGTACGAGGCGATCGGGTTATTGTGTATGACAAAGGGTGTACGTTTACCGAAAGCTACTTTCAAGATTCAACCGATGTATTACTTAACCCCTTTGATACACGGTGTGCGAATTGGGATCTATGGGCAGAGGCACCGCGTGATGAGCTGCTTGAAAATATGGCTGAAAGCCTCATTCCAATGCACGGAGAGTCTGATCCTTTCTGGGTGAATGCAGCCCGCACGGTACTGTCTTCAGCCGCTTCAAAAATGCGACACGACCCTGATCGCTCGCTTGAAAAACTACTGCAACTCTTAGTCACGGGGGAATTTACCGACTTAGAACCGTATCTAACGGGAACCGCGGCAGCAACGCTTGTGAGCCAACAGATCGAAAAAACCGCGATTTCGATTCGCTCGGTCATTACCACGTATTTGAAATCCATGCAGTCACTTAGTGGCTTAAATGAGTCTGGCAAAGCACCATTTTCAATTCGAGATTATATCTTGAACCCAGACAACAACGGTTGGTTGTTTATCTCGTCAAATGGCGAGCAGCACAAATCATTAAGACCGCTGATTTCAATGTGGATTGCGATGGCGTCATTAACGCTTCTAAGCCTCCCCGAAAATCAACATCGACGCATTTGGTTTATCTGTGATGAATTGCCAAGCCTGCACAAATTGCCACTCTTGGGCGAAACCATTGCCGAGGTTCGAAAATTTGGTGGGTGTTTTTTACTCGGTATGCAAAGTTTCAGCCAGCTCGTCAAAGTTTACGGTCGAAGTGGTGCTGCTGAAATCTTTGACCTACTTAATACCCGCGCTTTTTTTGCAAGCCCAAGTCATGAGATGGCGCAGCTTGTCTCTAAAGAGCTGGGTGAAGAAGAAATCGATGACACGCGTGAAAATTACTCCTATGGCGCCAATTCAATTCGCGATGGCATATCACTTGGAAAAAACAGGGTTATTCGACCACTGGTGACTTATCCAGAAATCATGGGGTTGGAAGCACTGGAATGTTTTCTGCGTCTACCCGGACACCCCATCACTAAATTAAAACTTAACTATCAAAAACGCGCATCAGTCGCAAAAGGCTTTATTGCCCGTGAGTTACCGCTTTATCAAGCTGCGGCTTCTAATTCTTCAACCAAATCGTTGCGCAATGAGGAAACCAGTAGTGGGCGAGCTGATAGTAACTCACCCAAAAAACACAAGCCGTCGTTTGAGATGGAATCGATTTTTGAAACAAGGAGCTAAATCATGTTAAGTCTGCGAATAGAACCCATTAGTCAAGCCGGAGGGGCTGCACGTTATTATTTTTCCAAAGACAATTATTATTTCACAGGTGAATTATCGGCAAGTTGGCGGGGGCAAAGTGCTGAGCGCCTTGCATTGGGGGAACACGTTAGTGTTGAGCAATTGGAAATGATTTTAAGCGGTGTTTTGCCCAATGGCGCAATCATCGGATTAAAATTAGCGAGTGGTGAAATCAAGCACCGGGGTGGCTATGACTTAACCTTTTCTGCACCAAAATCGGTTTCCTATTTGGCGTTAGTTGCAGGCGATAAAGATTTCATTGATATCCACCAAAGAGCGGTTCAAAAAGTTTTGCAGATCATTGAAAAAGAGGCTGCGGCAGCCCGAAAAATGGGGCGCTGCGGTGTGGAATATGAAAAAACCGAAAATCTGGCCTTTGCAACCATCCTTCATGACACCTCACGCGACCAAGATCCCATGCTCCACACCCATGCGCTCATGATGAACTTAACTGAGCGTCTGGATGGAAAATGGCGCGCGCTAGCCTCCGATATTCGAAAAGAGCATGGCACGATGGAATGGATTATGGCCAATCAAATTTATTTAGGATTGGTGTATCGCTCGGAAATTGCCATGGGCATCAAATCCAAAGGGCTTGAAATCGCACCCACGGGTGATCCGCATGGACTCTTTGAAATCAAACATTTGTATCCTGTCACAATCGCCGGGTAAGTGCCTGTCAGGGAGCTCGGACTAACCCGAGCCGCGCGCGTAAGCAAGCGGAATTTTTAAAAAAAAACACAAAATATTTAAAAATCCCTATTGACACG
>JAJZSG010000074.1 GCA_021849905.1 Pseudomonadota bacterium | reverse complement strand
CGATCTCATCGCATGTACGGTGGTGTGAGAGGACGGGGACCGTAAGGCCCCTCCTACTCGATATTGATACAGAGGATGCACATGAGTATCGCAATTTTATCAACGGGTGACGAGCTTGTTAGTGGTGATACCTTAAATACAAATGGTCATGTTATCGCCCAGCATTTAACATCGGATGGTTTGCCTGTTGGGATGCATTTAGCATGTCGTGATAAGGAACGAGACATTGTGTCTTGTTTGGCGTTTTTAACACGAGATCATGACACCATTATTTTAACTGGCGGTCTGGGTCCCACATCAGATGACAGGACTCGTTTTGCTTTGGCTCGTTTTTTAAATGAAGATTTAATTGAATTTGCATCGGCACTTGACCATATTACCGAGCGATTAACAAAAGCGAATCTTGTCTGTAACGCGGGTAATCGTCAACAAGCCCTGTTTCCAGCTGATGCTATCCTTTTACCCAATCCGAATGGCACAGCGTTAGGATGTTATTATTCGAAAGACAATAAACGATTCATTTTATTGCCAGGTCCCCCAAGTGAATGCTTGCCTATGTTTAATCATTATGTTTTACCGGACTTACAATTACTCAGGCAGCCAAATATTCGATTATTAAAATGGCGATTATTTGGTGTAGCGGAAGGGGCTATTGCACAAATTCTTGATGATGCATTGGCACATCTAGCTTGTGAAACAGGTTATCGACTCGAAACACCGTATGTTGAATTTAAAGTCCGTTGTGATGTTCAACAGATCGACATGATCAAAGATATTATCGAGCCATTGGTTGCCCCCTATATTATATCGCCACCGGAACAAAAGGCATCCGAGCAACTTCGGTTAAAAATTGATGAGCTACAAAAGCCGATTGTTATTTTTGATGAGGCAACGGGAGGTGTTTTACAAACGTTGTTGCAGAGACCGAGTAATAAGGCAACATTACAATTTTATAAAAACGAGTCAGCAATAAAAGTCGAGACTATCTATTTTCATTTGTCAGGGCTTGATGATTATTGGTTACAAAAAACATCAGCTGTAACGCAGGTTAATATTGCCTATCATTCAGCTTTTGGGGATGGGTCTGAAACCCATCCATTAGCTTTTCGTAATCAATGGGTTATTTATCATGCTGCAGAATGGTTAAGCTTCCGCTTGCTTCATCTCATCAATCAACTTCATGAGCGCATAGCATAGTTGCTGCGTGCCTTCGCTACGAATAGCCGAGATTACAAAAACAGGCCCTTGCCATTGGAGCTCGTCAACAATGCGTTTAAGTGTTTGTTCACGGATCTCTTCATCAGGCAGCATATCCACTTTGTTTAAAACCAGCCAACGCGGTTTATTGAGCAAATCGGGATTATAGGCCGCAAGTTCGTTGATAATGGTTTTTACAGAGTCAACAGGGTCGCTTTGATCCAGTGGTGCCACATCAACGACGTGCAATAACACACAAGTGCGTGATAAATGCCTTAGAAATTGGTGACCTAAGCCTGCACCTTCTGATGCCCCTTCGATTAAACCCGGAATATCGGCCATCACAAAACTTTTATAAGGGCCTACGCTAACCACACCAAGACCGGGGTGCAAGGTTGTAAAGGGATAATCGGCAACTTTAGGTTTGGCGCTTGAAACGGCCCGAATTAAGGTTGATTTACCGGCATTGGGCAAGCCTAATAGTCCGACGTCTGCTAAAACCCGCAGTTCCAAACGTAAATGACGCAGTTCCCCGGGTTTGCCATTACTGGTTTGTCGTGGTGCACGATTGATGCTGCTTTTATAACGCGTATTTCCTATCCCGTGATACCCCCCTTGAGCAACCAATAAACGCAAACCCTCTTCACGGATATCGCCTAACAACTCATCGGTATCAGCATCATAAACCAACGTGCCAACAGGGATTTGGATAATTAAATCTTCACCGGCCTTGCCCGCACAATTTCCACCGCGCCCACATTCGCCATTGTCAGCTTTATAGTTTCGTTTGTAACGAAAATCCACGAGTGTATTGAGATCTTTATTGGCTTCGAGAAAAATAGAGCCGCCATTTCCTCCATCGCCACCGTCAGGCCCACCAAAGGGTATAAATTTTTCGCGGCGAAAGCTAAGGCATCCATGACCACCGTTTCCGGCTTCTATTTTAATGATTGCTTCATCTACAAATTGCATAGGGTGTGTTTTCTCTTGAGAATATATTGGTTTTTCCGTAATGACTGTGGTTTTTTAAGTAAAGCTAGGTTAAAACCCAGCCTACATCAGATTTGTAGGTTGGGCCTTGGCCCAACAATTGAATTTTTATAGGCAACTGTATGTCAAATCACGAAAACGGCGTTATAGCCGAAAAAAAGCCCCGAAACGGGGCAAGAATAACGGATGAACTACGCATCTACCGTTTCTAATTCAACAGGATCAATCATCACATATTTACGATTCTTAGGGCCTTTAACAACAAATTTAACCAAGCCTGTTAGTTTTGCAAATAGCGTATGATCACGACCCAAACCAACACCGTCGCCGGCATGTAATCGCGTGCCTCGTTGACGAACTAAGATTTCGCCCGCACTAACGAATTGACCACCTGAACGCTTAACACCTAGATATTTAGGTTTTGAGTCACGTCCATTACGGGTACTACCACCTGCTTTTTTAGTTGCCATTTGTTAAACCCCTTATGACTTGCTTATCGCGGTAATTTTGACTTGAGTGTAATTTTGTCGATGTCCCATCTGTTTCATGTGATGTTTGCGACGACGAAACTTAATGATTTTAATTTTTTTGTGACGGCCGTGTGCAATAATTTCGGCATGAACCACTGCATTCGCAATAAATGGCTTGCCACACGTCACCTGATCACCATCAGCCAACATTAATACATCTGAAAATTCAAAGCTGCTACCCACTTCGGCGATCAGTTCTTCAAATTTGATAACATCACCTTCTTGAACGCGGTACTGTTTACCGCCTGTTTTAATTACTGCGTACATAGATTATTCTCCAAACTCGCCTGACTGACGTGCCTAACTGGGTCAACAAAGTGACATATTCTATAAAAGTTCTGCTGCGACTTCAAGTTGAATTTAAATTATTGTATACTGTTGCACCTTGATAAGGTAGATATGTAATATATTTGTTCATTTTAGCTTTTTGTTTAACCTGGTCGCAGGGTTAAACCCGGGTTTTCGTGAAGTCATCACAAAAACCGCCATTTTTTATTTTACCCGGAGACAATCAATGTCAACAATTACGTTAGAAGCCCAAGCAAGAACAGACATGGGGAAAGGTGCGAGCCGCCGCCTGCGTCGTCTTGAGAATAAAATTCCCGCTGTGTTATACGGTGGTGGAAAAAAACCGCAGTCAATTCATCTCTCACAAAACAAAGTGGTTAAAGCGTTGGAATCAGAAAGTATCTATTCCAGTGTGTTTGATTTATCTGTCGATGGTAAAGTTGAGCATGTAATCCTCAAGGATTTACAACGCCATCCTTACAAACCCGTTATTTTGCACATGGACTTACAGCGTGTTTCTGCGAAAGATGTATTGGTTAAACAGATACCGTTGCACTTCGTTAATGAAAAGGTCGCTCCTGGTGTTGTTGCCGGTGGATTGGTTACGCATAATATGGTTCAAGTTGAAGTGCGTTGTCAGGCCAAATATTTACCTGAATTCATTGAAGTTGATATTTCTCACATGGAAATGAATGATGTCATCCACATGTCTCAATTAAAATTACCTGCTCATGTTAATTTTGCAGTTGATCCGACTATTGGTGATCATGATCACCCTGTTGTTAGTATTCATGTCAGTAAAGCTGATTTGAGCGACTTAGCAAGTGATGAAGCGTCTGAAGAATCTGTTGATGAATCAGCTGATGATGCAACAGACGAAAATACTGCTGCTGAATAACAGATCATACGACCACTCGTAAGCGAGTGGTATAAGGATATCCTTCGCATGCTGATTTTTTATCATGTTTAACTTTGCGAAGGATATTTTTGTTCTTTATATTCAAATTAAGAGAGCATATCGTTTATGCCGATTAAACTGATTGTTGGATTACGCAATCCTGGCTCTGGATATCAACACACAAGACATAATGCAGGTGAATGGTTTGTAGATGCACTGATTAAACAACATCATGCTTCACTCAAATCAGATAAAAAAATGCAGGGTGAAATTGCTGATATTGATATCTCTGGTGTGTCCTGTAAAGTACTTCTTCCGTTAACATTCATGAATCATAGCGGATTACCTGTACGATTAATTTGCCAATTTTATCGCATTGAACCGGGTGAGTTATTAGTGGTTCATGATGATCTTGATCTTTCTCCTGGACGAATCAAATTAAAAACAGCGGGTGGACATGGCGGTCACAATGGTTTGCGCGATATTATCAGCCACATTAACAGTTTGGCATTTCACCGATTGCGTGTCGGAATTGGACATCCCGGGCATAAAGAACTTGTTTTAGATTATGTTTTAGGTAAACCATCGCTCGCTGACCGAGAGCTGATTTTAAGTGCAATTGAGCGAGGAGTTACGGCCATCCCAACTGCCTTAACCGGCAACCTTGCTGCCGCAATGAATTTAATTAACAGTTAAGCATATCTGAGGTATTTAATGGGTTTTAAATGTGGAATTGTGGGATTACCCAACGTCGGTAAGTCAACCTTGTTTAATGCCTTGACAAAAGCAGGCATTGAAGCGGCAAATTATCCGTTTTGTACGATAGAGCCCAATGTGGGTGTGGTCACAGTACCTGACCCTCGTTTGGATGCCTTAAGCCATATTGTGCATCCGGAGCGCGTTGTTCCGGCTGTTATGCAATTTGTGGATATTGCAGGCCTTGTCAAGGGAGCAGCTAGTGGCGAAGGGCTTGGTAATCAGTTTCTGGCTAATATTCGTGAAACCGATGCGATTGCGCATGTGGTGCGTTGTTTTGACCACTCGGGTGTGATTCATGTTGAAGGGCGTGTTGATCCCTTGAGCGATATCGAAATTATTAATACAGAATTAGCCTTGGCTGACATGGATACCGTTGAAAAAGCCTTGATTAAAGCGAACAAACTGAGTAAAGGCGGTAATAAAGAAGCCCTTTTTGAGCGTCAAACCTTTGAAAAAATTAAGGCACACCTTGACATAGGCCACGCCGTTCGGACACTTGAATTAACGCAAGAAGAAAAAGCAATTAGCCAAAGGCTATTTTTGTTGACGGCTAAACCGGTTTTGTATGTTGCCAATGTGGCCGATGATGGGTATGAGAATAATCCATTGTTAGAGCGTGTGCGTGACATGGCATTGGCTGAAAAAGCCAGTGTGGTTACCTTGTGTGCTTCGACGGAATCAGAATTGGTTGAGTTGGAGGATGATGAACGTCAAGAGTTCATGAATGATTTAGGCCTTGATGAGCCCGGGTTAAATCGCGTTATTCGTGCAGGATATGATTTACTGGGTTTGCAAACTTACTTTACTGCAGGTGTTAAAGAAGTGCGCGCTTGGACTATAAAACGCGGATCCACCGCACCACAAGCCGCGGGTGTGATTCATACGGATTTTGAAAAAGGGTTTATTCGAGCCGAAGTGATTGCCTATGATGCCTATATTGCAAATTCCGGTGAACAAGGTGCGAAAGAAGCTGGCAAATTACGTTTGGAAGGGAGGGATTACATTGTGTGTGATGGTGATGTCATGCATTTTCGGTTTAATGTGTAATAGACAGTTGTTTCATGAATTAGTCTGTGCTGGTCATCACGCTCACACTTTATTATCAAAGTGTCGAGCGTGATGTATTATTCTCTTGATTGAATGTCGTTTCGACTTCGATGCTTTGCCTGAGTGCTTTAAGCTGGGTGGCGGGGGTTGAGCTGAAAAAAGAAAACTGACCATTTTTATTTTTATTACACAGAAGCCGGTGAGCGTCGGTTAAGCTCCAAATCAAGCCACTCATGTTTTTTTTGTAAATAGAGTAAACAGAAATCGCCATAAAGAATATGGTGAAGGACAGCTCGGGTGATAGATATGAACGATGATGCTGAAACGGTTTCGTTGATTTTGTTTCATCACAGTAAGTTAACCATTTTTCTGGTGGTGTCCTTAATTTGTTGATTACACATTCCGCTGAAACTCAAATCTGTTTATCAATAACCCAATAACGGTGTCATGCATTAGTTCAGATTTTGAAAAGCAGATGGTTCTTCTAGTTAATCTTTTGATTCGTGTGCGGAAGGTTAAAAACGTTCGTTCAATCTTCTGAGTATTTGGTTTTCCTTCCTCATGCTGTTCATATGGTAACAATCTTTGGTAAACACCTAGTCCATCTGTAAAATATTTTGTTATATTGAATGGAGATAGACGTTGTTTTAATGGTTTACATGCAGTGTCAGTTCGATCGCCAAAAGTGTATGCAAGAACTTCGCTGTTATGATGGTTTAGTGCAAGCCATAACCAACGTTGGTTCGATTTGTCACCAACAAACGACCATTGTTCATCAAGTTCTAGGGCGTGTTTACAATTCATCCCCATCGCCTACGTACCGCGGCTTGTCCCTGAGAGATGGTCACAAAATGTGACCATAACTAACTGAAAAAAAATAGCTATTTTTTTTGATGTGCATGAAAAAATATGATCAAATAGTGTTTCTCAAGCAATATGAGATCATTATCATGCACACCCTAACATTATTACATAAAAATTTTGAAGCACAACTCCCTAATGTTCACAAAATGAGATTAGAAAGCTTAATGACTGTTTGTCAGTCTGCATTAATGGATAGCAAGTTGTTTTTAACGAGCTTAGGACGAGGGATATCCAATAGTAATAAAGAGAGCTCCAATATTCAAAAAGTAGATAGATTATTAGGAAATGGCATACTTCAATCAGAACGAGAATGTTTTTATCAAGTATTAATATCTTATGTGATAAAAGAGGTGTAACGTCTCGCAGAGTATGATCCCTAACCCCTCGTTTTGTAATATTGATTTTCGACAAAAAATAAAAAAATAAATCAGTCATGCCATATATTTTGACAGGGATTTTGTCATTAATCCAATACAAAAATGACATTGAGTCTAATTTTAGAGAAGAGCTGCGCCCAGAGCGATGTGAATGCTGTGGAAAATTGAGACCACATCGCCATGGAAAATACTCTCGCCAATCAGCCGGGGGGTAAAAATAACTCCGATTCTTCGCTCAATCCACTCAAAATCCAACGCTATTATTGCCCCTCGTGTCGAAAAACAATGTCTGTATTGCCTGAATGCATACCGAGAAATCGATGGTATCTTTGGTCCGTCCAGCAAGTGATTTTGCTGTTGTTTGTACAGGGCGTAAGCATAATGAGTAAATCGATTCACCCAACGGCACTCTTTCGTCTGATGGTTTTAGGGCCTTTAGCCAGTAGAACAGACGTTGAGCATGGCGAAATCAAACGTATCGCCACAGAACTTGCCTCAAAGCCATACAACATCCCCGATTCGAAGAGAACCTATGTCAGCAAAGAAAGTATTCTTCGTTGGTACTATGAGTGGAAGCGCGGTGGCATTGAAGCATTGTAACCTTTATCGCGTTCTAGCGTGCACCGATTTTTACAGCATAACCATTTATCAAAGCGTATTCCATCTTCAGTCAATACCATTGAAAGACGTTCGTTTGTTGCAGCTTATGCGGGTGATTTATGGCAAGGTGACGTATTACATGGCCCAAGTGTGATGACTGAACAAGGCATGCGTAAAACTTACCTTGTGTCATTCATGGACGATGCAACACGACTCATTGTTCACAGCGCGTTTTGTTTGAGTGAAACAGCGCTGGATATTGAGGGTGTTTTAAAACAAGCCATCCTTAAACGAGGGCTTCCAAACAAATTACTCATTGATAATGGTCCGGCTTATCGTGCTCAGTCATTGCAGACTATCTGTGGCTTTCTCGATATCCGATTAATATACTGTAAACCCTATGAGCCGGAAAGTAAGGGCAAACTCGAGCGCTTCCACCGTACATTGAGAGAGCAGTTCTTGAATGAGCTTGAGCTACAAAAAATAAAGGACTTATCTGATTTAAATGCACGGCTCTGGGCATGGTGTGAGTCGGTTTATCACACAAGACCTCACACAGGATTAAATGGAGAATCGCCCATTGAGCGCTGGCGAAAAGAACTCGTGCATGTTCGTCATTTATCCCCTGGCACCATCGAACGTCTTGATGATTTGTTTTTGCATCGTGTAAAGCGACGCGTCAAAAAAGATGCTTCTGTATCATGGGAAAGTCGATTGTACGAAGTACATCATAGTCAAGTTGGTGAAGACATCACCTTAATCGTTGCCTCCCATGCACACAAAGTTGTACGTGCCGAAACCGTTTTTGGTGACCACCTCAGCGTCACGCAATTGGACAAACGGGCGAATGCACATCGCAAACGCCAACGTCCTCACGATGCATTCACAACCCATCAACAAACAAAATCAGCTGTAGAAATTGCGTATGAAGATTATCTGCAAAATATAACTGGCTTTACAACAGCTAAGGAAAACTAATCATGTACACATCATCATTCGGTATTACACATGCACCACTTGGTAAAAATATCCCAGAGCTTTGGGATAATGGGCAAATTACGCAGCTTAATCAACGCTTTCAGTGGCTTTTGCAAACACCAGGCATTGGTCTCTTAACCGCAGAGCCAGGTCTTGGTAAAACAGCAGCGCTTCGTCAAATTACAGCAACACTTAATCCCCATCAATATCAGCTCGTCTACATCGCTGAAACAGACTTCGGACGACTCGATTTTTATCGACACTTGGCGCTGAAGTTTGGTTTAACCCCTTCATTCAGAAGAGCACAAATATGGCGTGAGATTAAAGAGTACGTTGTGCATGTGTGCACACAAAAAAATACCATGCCCGTAGTGATTGTTGATGAAGCACAAAATTTACCGCATGAGTTCTTTCGGGACCTGCCATCCTTTTTGAACTTTGTGTTTGACTCCAAAGACTATATGACACTTTGGTTGGTCGGGCATACTGAACTTGCGCGCGAACTGAATAAACCTTGCTTTGCTGCGCTTTCGTCAAGAATCCATGTTCGATGTGAGCTCAAACCCGTTATCGAGCGCGATGCTTTCAAAGCACTCATTCAACATGGCTTTAATCAGGCCGGCGCAACAGCTCAACTGCTTTCTGAATCAGCCATCGAGCTTGTCCGTATGGCTTCTCAAGGTAACCCTCGACGCGCCCATCAAATCATTGTTACATCCATGCGATTGGCAGCAGAACGTCAAATGAGTCATCTACCTGATGATATGTATCCTGTCACAATCGCCGGGTAAGTGCCTGTCACGCAGCTCGGACTAATCCGAGCTGCGCGCGTAAGCAAGCGGAATTATTTCGATATTGGATTGCTAAGGTGGCTATGTGGCGATTGGAATCT
>JAJZSG010000073.1 GCA_021849905.1 Pseudomonadota bacterium | reverse complement strand
GATCTACAAGGTTTTGTTGCTAGTTATAAAACGTTGAATGGTAAACAAGGACTACTGTACCGGGTTATTGCAGGTCATCTTGATAAGAAAAATGACGCGCTGAATTTACAGAAGAAATTGGCAACGAATATGCAACTTAATGGATATGTTGTTAAGACTGGAGTTAGTTAATCATGCATGCATTGCATTGGGTGGATTATCTGATTCTGGCTGTTATTGGTTTATCCATGATTACTGGCCTGTTTCGCGGTTTTGTTAAGGAGCTGATTGCCTTAAGCGTGTGGATTTTTGCAATTTGGCTCGCTATAACTTATTCGTCACAGATTGCCGATATGCTCAGGTCTTATATTCATGATAAAACCGTGCGCACAGCGGTCGCTTTCGTTGTCATTTTGATCGCAACGTTAATTGCTGGGGCATTGATTAATACGATGATTAGTTTTCTTTTGCACCGTTCTGGTTTGAGTAGTATTGACAGATTATTAGGGGTGGCGTTTGGGTTTATTCGAGGATTATTTCTCGTGAGCTTATTAATGCTCGTTGTTAAAATGACCTCGTTGCCGTATCAGCAGTACAGTAACCAATCAAAGCTATATGAACTGTTTGATCCACTAGTGGCATGGCTTTATGCTTATACGCCGGATGTGATCAAACACATGAAAGTTTTTGATAAAGACGCTCAAGAGTCTGATCAAATGGTTTTTAAAGCGGACGACGGTATAGTGAAATGAACAATCAATGCAATCCTGTGTCCTTGATTATGAATACGCTTGATGTTATGGCGAATAGCCATACAGTCTAAAGGTTTTTATATACTCATAAACCGGGTTTGGTAAATCTGTTATAGAGGCTTCTTTTTCTAAGATTTTTTGTCTTAAATAGGTTGATGATATATCGTATTCACCCGAATTATATCGATAAATAAATCCATGTGTGTTTTCGAGCAATGCCTTTTTATCAAAAACCTCGTGCATTAGGAGTAGTTTTTTTAAACTATCATCGATATGATTTTCGTTGACCTTTGCCCGATTAATCACAAGTAAATGACTTAATTTGATGAGTTTTTCCCAGTCATGCCATTGCGTTAACTGACGAAAAGCATCCATTCCTAATAAAAGTGTAATTGATGTATTGGGGCCCAATTCGTCTCGATAGCTTTGCAGGGTATCAACCATAAATGAAGGGGTGTCGCGCTGCATTTCTCTCAAATCAATTTCAAAATCCTGATGATCTTGAAGGGCAATTTTAAGCATGGCGGTGCGTTGTTCACAGGATGCAGCGGTTGCTTTTTTGAGTACAGGTGTTTTACAAGGCAAGAAAATAACTCGATCGAAAACAATATGGTTTTGAACAGTGACCGCTGTGCTTAAATGCCCGTTATGAATGGGATCAAAGCTGCCACCGTAAATAAGAATGCTGTTTATACGTGTCATGTGGCAATTGCCAAAGCGAGGTTCTCTAATCCATACCAAATATTTACTGCATGATTGGATTTAATTTGCAGGTCTAGCTGTTGGCACTGATTTAATAAAGTGTAAAGTTCTTTGGCAGAAAGACGCGCAACTGTGGTTTCGTAATTTCGGATTCGTTGAGACCAGATTTTAAGTTGATTGCACGCTGTTGCGAAACTCATAGACTGAGCGCATAAATGGTGAAGTTGGATGAGTTGACGGATTTCTTGGCTTAAAAGCCACAGAACGAGTGTTGGTTCTGTTTTATTCGCGCACGCTTGTCGTAAAAGATGAATGGCTTTTCCTGCCTGAGCAGATAAGCAGGCATCGGTTAGTTCATATAGTTGGTAATCACATTGATCACTAAGTTGTTCCATCGTCATGCTGACGGTCAGCTTTTCACTATCGTTGCAAATCAGATTTAATTTTTCAATAACCTGTGCGCAGGCTAGCATGTTGCCTTGAGTATAAAAATGGATGAGCTCGGGTACTTGGGGTTCGTGATGAATGGTGTTTTTTTGAAGTTGGTCGACAATCCAGCGTTTTAATTCGGTTGATGATAAGGGATAGGCTTGAACCAGCATCGTGTGTTGATTGCTTGCTAAGGGTAACAATGATTTACTGGGTATTAGTGGCGCTCTTAAAATAATTAAGCATCGAGGGTTAATATTTTGAATATAATGTTGAAGCGTTTTTTTGCCTGTGGCATCAATTGATTTTTTATTTAAACGGGCATCAATGGTTACAAAGTCAGAGAACAGCGAGTAACTATTGGCTTCTTCTTCTAACACTGACCAATCGCCCGCTGATTCTAACTCAAGCGTTTTTTCGTCACATTCACCTCGCTTGCGCCATGCTCTTTTAATGGCGCAAGCCGCTTCATTTAATAAATAATGATCCTGTCCCGTTAGAATATAGAGAGCATATATTTTTTGTTTTAAGCTTTTTTCGACAGCTTGGGACTTAATGTTCATGGGTCCGGCTTAATCTTTCGATAATCTGTATGACCGCGTCACGTCGCATATCAGCTTTAGATTGTTCTTCTTCGTTTGTTGACCCAAGAATACGATCACTATTAAGTGTTATTTGTCGAGTCACAATAACTCGATTGGATGAGATGATATCTTGGCCTTTAGCGCGTTGTAGTTTGAAATATACGCGGTAGATGAGCTGATATTGTCGTGGCGTCGTACTGGAGCTAATACTGGCAATTTGTTGTCCAAAATTATCTTGTTCAATAAGCAACCAATATGCTGCCTTGGCTGGATCATCAACGGTTGTGATGCTATAGGCTTTCAACTGGTTTTTTAGCAGGGGCTTTAAATCATGGTTGGCATTTTGAATCACGATGCTGACATGATTTAACCAGCGGGGCATATCCATCATGCCTCGCAAATGAAACCCGCAGTTAACCAACAATAAAGTCGATAATCCGATGACGATGGCACGTATTCGATTTGTGATCACTCGCTAACAACCAGGTTAATTAGGTGTCTATGTGGAATAATAATTGACTTTTTTATAGTTTTTTCAGTAATAAACGATGCGGCATGTACAGATGCCAGTTCAAGCAGAGCATCTTTGGGTGTATCCACGCTTGTTGTAAATTGAGCTCGAAGTTTACCGTTAACCTGAACAACATAATCAACTTCATCCATTTTCAACGCGGTCTTGTCAAATTTTGGCCATGGTGCATCTATTATTGCTTTTTCAAATCCCAGTTGTTGCCATAACACATGGCAAATATGAGGTGTAATGGGCGCAAGTAACCGAAGTAAAAAGCTAAATCCTGCATGCAAAAAGTATTTATCATCTTCGGTTTCTAAAGTGTATGTTGAGAGCTCGTTAAATAATTTCATACAGCTAGATACAACAGTATTAAACTGTTGTCGTTCGTAATCATGCGTAGCTTGCATCAGCGTTTTATGAACCGTCATACGTGATTTTTTAAGTCGATTATCGCACGTTTGCCAGTTTACTTGGTTATTGCCATCTTGAAATAGTTCATTAATTTCAAGGAATAAGGTTTCATGGGAATGAGCAAAAGCCCATAAGCGTTTAAGAAAACGATGCGCGCCTTCAACCGCCGTATCCGACCACTCTAAAGATTGTTCAGGCGGTGCTGCAAACATAATAAACAAACGCGCTGTATCAGCACCATAAGTGTCTATTAAATGATTGGGATCAATGGTGTTCCCGATTGATTTAGACATTTTATGCCCATCACGCAAGACCATCCCCTGGCTCAGCAAGGCTTTAAAAGGTTCATCTGAATTAACCAAGCCTTCATCGCGCATGAGTTTATGAAAAAATCGAGCATAGAGTAAGTGCATGACCGCGTGTTCTATGCCGCCAACGTATTGATCAACAGGGGTCCAATATTTTGCCCGATCATCTAACATGGCATTTTGTTGGCCTTTGCAGGCAAACCGAGCGTAGTACCACGATGATTCGACAAACGTGTCGAATGTATCTGATTCACGGTTCGCGTCTTGTCCGCACTTAGGGCATGTTGTATGAATAAAGTCGTGACATTGAGCTAGTGGTGATCCATTTCCTGTCAATTCAACGTGTTCAGGTAACACAACAGGCAATTGATCGTCTGGTACCGGAACAATACCGCATTCTTCACAAATGATCATAGGGATTGGTGTGCCCCAATACCGTTGACGGGAGACGCCCCAGTCACGTAGTCGATAATTAATGGTGGCTTTGCCAGAGTCTTGTTTTTCGAGATGTGATGTGATGATTTTCATTGCATCTGTTGATATCAGACCGTTAAATTGCCCAGAATTTACCAGTGTTCCTTCACCCGTATACGCGGCTTTTGTAAAATCATGTGTCGCATTATTCGCAGGTATAATCACATCTTGACGCGGCAGGCTATATTTTTGAGCAAACTCCCAGTCGCGTTGGTCATGTGCAGGTACCGCCATAACGGCACCTGAGCCATATTGCATAAGAACAAAATTGGCTATCCAAATGGGTATATCCAGACCTGTAATAGGATGAACAGCCTTCATGCCTGTATCAATGCCGCGTTTTTCCATGGTCGCGATTTCAGCTTCCGCCATACGCACTCCTTGACAACTGTCAAGAAAAGTCTGAACGGCAGCGTTATTTTTTGCTGCAACTTTTGCAAGAGGGTGGTCAGGGGCTACTGCTAAATAAGTTGCACCCATTAATGTATCTGGGCGAGTGGTGTAGATTTTAAGGCGTTTTGCAAAAGCATTCACCTTGAAGTAAATTTCACAGCCTTCTGAGCGCCCAATCCAGTTCCGTTGCATTTGTTTGACTTGAGCAGGCCAGCCATCTAGTGTATCCAGGTCGCGCAGTAGCTCATCAGCATAGGCTGTGATTTTGATAAACCATTGAGAAATTTCTTTTCGTTCTACCAAGGCACCTGAGCGCCAACCGCGACCATCAACGACCTGTTCGTTAGCCAATACAGTTTGATCAACCGGATCCCAATTCACAACGGCATTTTTCTTATAAACCATACCTTTTTCATATAAGCGAATAAAAAACCATTGTTCCCAACGGTAGTAACAGGGATCGCATGTCATGATTTCACGACGCCAGTCGTAGGCATTTCCGAGTCGCAAAAATTGGGCTTTCATTGCGGCGATGTTTTGTTTTGTCCACTTAGCGGGGGGAATGCCATGTTTAATTGCCGCGTTTTCAGCAGGAAGTCCAAATGCATCCCAACCGATGGGTTGTAATACATTTTTGCCTAATGCACGCTGATAACGGGCAATCACATCGCCTAATGTGTAATTGCGAACATGCCCCATATGTAAGGAGCCACTCGGGTAAGGAAACATGGATAAGCAGTAGAATTTTTCTTTATTCAAGTCTTCGGTGACATTAAAAGACTGTTTTTTGAGCCAGTATTGTTGCGCTTGCTCTTCAACGTGAAGTGGTACGTATGCGTTATCCATGGGTTTGATAATTTCATATTTAAATCGGTTTGTAAGGATAACGCCTCTTCTGCTGTGCAGCAATAGACTTTTTAAATAATCTTTGCGATACTGCGCACTCTCTTGTCGAATCAAGGGAATTTTAGTCCAATCAATCAAGGAGTTTGTTATGAAAGCAACCACGTTTGCTATTCTTTTATCATCATTTGTTGTATTTTCTGCGGCACACGCTTCTCAATCTATTCAAGCTGTTTCTGCAACGGCGAATCAACCTATTCTTGCAAAAATTGATTTAAATAAAGCGGATGTCAAATCATTGACTGGATCTTTTAAGGGTATTGGTCAAAAACGTGCTGAGGCGATTGTTCAGCATCGTGAAGCACATGGTGCATTTAAATCGGTTAGCGATTTAGCTGCTGTTCGAGGCTTAGGAAAAGCTTTTGTTGATAATCATTTGACTCAATTACAAGCCGTTTTTTCCGTAAGCTAGTATCCATGATGCCTCGTCTTGTCAAAGACGAGGCATTAACGAAGTTATACCGATTGCTATCGTTGTACTGGATATCCCGCATTAGCCCATTCAACAATTCCACCGTTAACGGAATACACCTGTTGATAACCCATCTCTAAAAGATAATTTGCAGCTGTCAATGAGCGAATGCCTCCTCGGCAATACAAGTATATAGGGCAGTTTTTATCAGGCACTTTGACGTCAATCACCTCTACCAAGGTGTCTTTCGGAATATGTATCGCACCAGGTATGTGTATTGTTTGCCATTCATCGATTTCGCGAACATCGATTAAACACAAATTAGGTGTATAGTCATACTGTTTTTTTAGTTCGTGCACATCTACAGTTCTAACTTGGGCGTTTGTCATAGTAGGTTTCTCGGCTAGTAGGTCTTGTCAGTGTTGAGTGATGAATGAACCAGTAAATCGTAGCGGTGATAACGCCACCTGTTAATGTGGCAAAGGCCCAAACTGGTGCTGAAACCAATGCTGGACGCTGCCCTAATTTGTTCAACTTCCCGGCGTCTCGTGCTACGGCACCCGCAAATATCAAATGCAGAATGCTGTTTATAATAAAAAATAAATAATAGCCGGTTTCTATCTGGCTGCTGAATTGTTTAGCTAATTCGGGTAACATGGAATGAATCTATCGGTAATTTAAATAATGAAACAAAATGATAACATGAATTCTCGTAGTATTTGCGCTAAAATTCGATTATCAATTTTTGATTAAAGAGAGCATATGTCGCTAAATCATGTTCCAGCACCCCACTTAACGACCGCTTACGCGGGTCCTCTTCATCCTCTTGAAACCATTGTCTTAAGTCACGTTAAAACTATTGAAGATTGGTTTCGTCACTCATGGGAGGAAACCCCAGCGCCAATTACCTCATCAGTGGATTTACGTCATGCAGGGTTTAAATTAGCACCGGTTGATACCAACTTATTTCCTGCAGGTTTTAATAATATCAATCAGGATTTCTTGCCGATATGCATTAAAGCCGCTCAACTGGCTTTGCCTGCAAGTGCGCCAGGTTGTTCAAAAATATTGTTACTTCCTGAAAGTCATACACGGAATCGTTACTATATCCAGAGCTTACGCGTTCTAAGTGATATTTTCATCAAAGCGGGTTTCCAGGTCAGAATTGGTAGTTTGGATTCAAGCGTTGTCGAGCCATTTGAAATCGCCAGTGAGCATGGTGAGCCGCTGTTGATAGAGCCTTTAATACGACACAATAGCCGTGTGACGTTGCATGATTTTGATCCCTGTCTTGTCTTGCTGAACAATGACTTGTCTTCTGGTGTGCCTGATATTTTGCAGGGCGTGCAACAAGTCATACAACCCCCTCTGGATTTAGGTTGGTCTTCGCGATTTAAATCAACTCACTTTGGTTTTTTTTCTGACGTCTCTCGAGAGTTTGCGACGTTGTTAAATTTTGATCCCTGGTTAATCAACCCGATGTTTAGCGCAGTTGATGGGGTTGATTTTATGGCACAAACGGGCGTTGACGTATTGGCCTCGGCAGTGGATGATTTGTTACTTAAGATTAGAGAGAAATATCGTGAGCATGGAATTTCTGATACGCCGTTTGTTGCGGTAAAAGCCGATAATGGCACCTATGGAATGAGTGTGATTATGGTACAGGATGGCGCACAATTGTTGACGCTGAATCGTAAACAACGAACGAACATGTCGGCTACTAAGGGCAGTCGTAAGGTGAATCGATTGATTATCCAGGAGGGCGTGTATAGTTTTGAAACCATGCCGAATGGTGCTGTGGCGGAACCCGTGATTTATATGATTGGTCAATCAATAGTCGGTGGGTTTTATCGTGTACATCAAGGGCGAGGAGCAAATGAAAATTTGAATGCAGTCGGAATGCATTTTGAACCCTTGGCTTTTGTTGAGGCGTGCAATATGCCTTGTAACGAATTATCCCAAACTCAGCCACGAAATCGGTTTTATGTTTATGGTGTGATTGCTCGTCTTGCAGCACTCGCTGCCGCACGAGAAATTGCAGAAACGACGAGGGTCTCATGAAAATTGCCATTTTGATGGATCCAATATCTACCATCAATCCCCTCAAAGATTCAACGGTTGCCATGATCAAAAGTGCGCAAGCGTTGGGGTGGGACATTTTTTATTTCACACAAGCCGATATGTTTTGTCGTCAGGGAAAAGTCTATGCAGCGGTATCGTCGGTTCACGTTCATGATGAAAAACAAGATGACTGGGCCAAGACGATGGCAAAGGGCGTTCAACCGTTAACGGCGTTTGATATTATCTTAATGCGCAAAGACCCGCCTTTTGATATGGAGTATATCTATTCGACTTACGCATTAGAATTAGCGGAGCGTGACGGCGTTTTGATTGCGAATAAGCCACAAAGCTTGCGCGATGCGAATGAAAAATTTTTCACGTTAAATTTTCCACAGTGTTGTCCTGAAACTTTGGTGAGCCGTGATAAAGCCTGTCTTCGTGACTTTTGGGAGCAGCATCGAAATGTCATATTCAAACCTTTAGATGGCATGGGCGGGAGTGCTGTCTTTCATGTGGATGAGGATGGACGAAATTTATCGGTTATTCTTGAGGTGCTGACTCATAACGAACGAGTGAGCATTATGGCCCAACGGTATATTCCAGAGATTAGAACTTTGGGTGACAAGCGCATTATTCTAATCAACGGTGAGCCCGTGCCTTATGCACTAGCGCGAATTCCTGCAATGGGTGAATTACGAGGTAATTTAGCCGCTGGTGCCAGAGGCGAGGTGGTGCCAATCACTGACCGCGATCGGTGGTTGTGCAGCCAAATTGCTTCTACGTTAAAAGCAAAAGGATTGTATTTTGTCGGAATCGATGTGATTGGTGATTACCTGACGGAAATTAATGTTACTAGCCCAACCTGTATTCGAGAGATTCAAGCAGCTACGGGACTAGATATTGCGCAGGATTATTTGAAGTGTTTGGCCTCGTTCGTTAGTACGTCTAAAGAGTGATTAATAATGGTCAATATTACCGCTTTTTTTGCATCAGTTTTAGCATTTATCTATATTTTATTGACGGTGTTTGTTATTTTGAAGCGCCGAAAACTTAAGCTTGCACTGGGTGATGCGGATAATATTGAAATACGATACGGTATACGAGCGCATGGGAATTTTTCTGAATATGTGCCATTTGTGCTGCTACTGATGCTCATCAACGAGCTAAATCATATATCCAGTCTTTTGTTAATCATTGTAGGTAGTGGCTTTGTGATTGGGCGTCTTGCTCATGCATTTAGTCTGCTGTATGTAGAACCCAAACACCATAAGTTTGTTTTTCGTCCTATTGGAATGGCATTAACCTTATCTAGTATTTTTGTTCTAGGGTTTGCACTCATTGTTCAGATATTTTCTTTATAATCTAGAATTCTGCAGGTGCGATACACAGAATTGTGATTTTTCATACATTTTTTCGTATCCTGTCACAATCGCCGGGTAAGTGCCTGTCAGGGAGCTCGGACTAACCCGAGCCGCGCGCGTAAGCAAGCGGAATTTTTAAAAAAAACACAAAATATTTAAAAAT
>JAJZSG010000072.1 GCA_021849905.1 Pseudomonadota bacterium | reverse complement strand
AATGCTTGGGAGTATCCGGGTTGGGGTGGGGGATTAAAAGATGGGGTTTATTAAACGCTTACTTTTCAATCAGAGGCGACATCTATCCTGACACAGGGGGAGATTTATCTAGTGTGCTTCGCTTTCTTGATGAAATACCGTGTCGAGACCTGTTAGCCACTATCAAAAATCACACGCTCAATTTAATTAGAAAAGTTCAAGATTTGATTGATGTATTTCAATTTCTAAATCAAGTGCAGTGTCAAGAAGTACTGGCTACTATTCAAAGCCAGTTACCAGAGTTGATTAGCAGCTCGCGGGATTTAATCGATCTGCTTTCTTCTCTACACGAAGTACAATGCAAAGCCATATTGGTCGCCATTAAAGATAATCTATCCGCTCGCACTGTTGGTAAGGTATTTCGAGGTCTTGGTACAGACCAGTGCGATAAAGTACTGTCTGCTATTAAAGATTATTTACCCGAGTTAATTCACAGTACTCACGATTTAATAGATGTACTTTTTTATCTTGATCCCATACAACGTGAAAGGGTGTTACAAACCATAAAACCGGCTCAGTGGACTGAATTTCTGAAAAACGAGGAGGAATTTTACAAATTAAACGGTATAATTTCATCTGACGCCTACCAAACCATCAAGCATAGGTCGAATTCAATTCCATCAGCAACTCAGCGGAATGAATGCACCATGGTGATGAAAGAAGCTGATGAGTCGCTTACACCGTCTCGTTTTAATCGTTAAATGGCTCTACCGGAATTTTCGGGATGACGTTGGGAATTACAGTAATTTAGGCAACGTCCCTAAAGTTTTCCCAACCTCCATCTGAGCTCAGATGAAGGCTAGGAAAACTTTAGGGACGTTACCTAATATTTTTCTACCTTATTTTCTGATAAATTGATATACTATATACTGAATTTAAAACCATGGAGAAGAACAAATGAATCGACTATGCAAAGTATTGATCGCTGCAACGTTCAATTTTTCAGCAACGATCGCTTTAGCAAGCCCTATATTACTGATCACACATAATAATACCGATCTTGAATCAAATGCCTATGTTGCAGGTACTATTCCATCAAAATTTCCAAGCAAAGCGCACAGTGACAACAAAGTGTCTTGGGTTTCTGTTAAAATGGCTTGTTTTGGTCACTTAGTAAACGGTCGGTGCCCTGCCCTAATCAAGGTCGCAACCAATACCGCTTATCCAATCGATGTGGGTACGGTCATGATGGATCTTAATACCGGTGACATCACACCGAAACAACTGACTGGAAACGGCTACACGTTGATCGTGAACGGTCCTGGTGAAACCACGTTGATAGCCAATTAATAATTTAATTTTGGTCGTCATTCTCAAAATACGCCATCCTAAACAAAGTAAAGAAGTTTAAATTAATCATAGTTGAATTTGATTTATAAGATTTTTTAAAAGGTTAATGATGGCGTTTAACAAACTGGATTGAACCAAGATATAAATATTAGATTTTTTCTCAGGGACACGAATAAAAAAAGTCAAAATTTTTTCTATACATGCTAAAACCGATTTATCAAAATCCTACACCCCTCCAAACAGACAAATTAAGCAACAATCTTGAGTATCTGGTTAATCGCGTGTACTGTCGTGTTGTTGGTTTTATTTAAAATAGGGTCTGTTGACAAATATGGACTCTGTAAGTGAAGATTCTGACTGTTCGAATATACGCCCCATACAAAAATCAATTGTTTGATCTGCATAAGGCCCTTCTGTGATCACCTGATCACGTATGTCTTGATGAATCAAATTTAATAATCGTTGTTGATTGGCAAGTAATAATGCTTGGCCATCAGGCGTGGAAGCTAACAAATAAGCAACGGATAGCTTCGCATCGGGTCCTTCTTTAATCACGTAATTAAGCGTGTATTCGTTAATTAAATTTAATAAACGATACTCATTGACGGCTAATAATGCACGACCTTTTGGCGTACGAGACAGTCGATAAGCAACTGACTGGCCCGCATAAGGACCCATTTCTATCACGTGATTAAGCGTATCTTCGTTAATTAAGTTGGACAAAGTATTTCCGTTAATAAAAAATAATGAATAATTCTTAGAATTGCAAGACAACAAAAAAGCAACAGATAAATGCGTATTCGACCCTATTTTCACGACTTGATTTAATACCTTGTCTGAAATCTCTCTTAGTACACGAGATTTACCACTGGACGATAAAAGCGATTGATTATCAAAATCAAACAGCCAAAGTAGTACTGTTTGAGCACGGTATTTCCCTCGCTCCACCGTATACTGATGAAAATTTTGGTTAAATAAAATAGGGTGATCTTTTGCATATGAAAAGAATCGTCTACGCAAGAGATCATCATTTATGTATTCAAACGCAATCGAAAGAGACTGTTGCAGCTCAAGATCATGGTTCGCACAAATGATTTTGTTAAATAATTCGGGATTATCCTCTATTTTCTCCAGTATAATTTTTCGACCCCAATCTGTCCTAGCTAAAATAAGCTCAACGATCTGGAATTTAGCATCTTTCTGCATGCGCTCTCTTCGACCAATCAAAAAGAATAATTCCTGAATTAACTGGTCATAAAAAAATATTTTTGGCGTCTCCGGGTCTTGAGTGGATAAATAAGAAAAAAACATATGACTAGTTCGTTTATCCAATGGACTTACTGATTCTGGAATAATCAGTTGCAATATAACATGCTGCAAAAAACCATCTGGAAAAGTTCGCGGTTTCATCGAACAAATCAAATCACTCAAGCCACTGAAATCCGGAGAAAAACCCCGAGAACCCAGCTGCTCCATCAAAGCCTTAATAGAGTTGTCTCGATGATGATGTTTTATTTGTTCATACAACGCAATGAAACTGAGATTTTGAAGTGAAGTTGACATCAGTCATAATCCGGTTGCTTTCCGTTGCATATTGTAAAATAAAAAGTTTTATAACGATATAATTCATATCAAAATAAATTTAATATGCAAAATAAATTATCGATTGGTATAGAATATGATACGAAAAATAAAACTTAATCCCTCATATATATAAAATAAATGTACTTGGGATGACATAAGAAATTAATCAAAATATAAGGATTAGACCCCCCTTTTTAATAACGCGAAAAAGAGGATCTGAAATTATTTTTCCACATAGTTTGAAATCGGTTTATCAAAATTCCACACAACCTGCAAACCAACTAATTGAACATGAACTTTAGCAATAGCATTAACCGTTGTGCTATTGGCTTCATTTAAAACCAGTGTTTTATTAATCGGTGGATTGTTTGTTGCAAACAAATAGCTATAACCAATATCAACACCAACGTTAGAACGAGGCTGATAGTGAGATCCTATTGATAAAGCCCATCGGTTTGAATCAGGAAGTCGAATATCACGCTGTGCATCAATCGTTGGCGTTTGATCATAACCACCGCCTACACGCATCATCCATTTATCAGTCACATGATAATTCGCACCCAGTGCAAAACGCCATACATCCCTGTAATCTTCAACAGTCGATGAATTGATCAACGCATGCATTCCTGTTTCGGCAGAAGACGCCGCGATATTGTTCAGTTGCAATTGCTTAAACGAACTCCAACCGGTATAAACCGCAGATGCAAGAAGCGCAATTTTAGAATTCATGTCTTGATAAGCACTCAACGTTAATACATCGGGTAAATGAATGGTATTGCTGCTTAACATGTTGGTTCGAAACACTGATGAAGGACTTGAATCCAGTTCAACGTTCTCAGCGGCTAATGGCCCAATCAAAACACTGGCACCATAAAACTGATGTGAGGTTCCTGACTGATAATTAACACCTAATCGGGTGTGATTGTCATTAAACCTACCGAGCAAACCAGCATGAAATCCAACAGCGTAAGAATTCCCCTGGTTAAACGAAATAGAGTCTAGTGTTCTGGGTAGTGGAAGTCCGTCTTCTGAAAAAGAACTTAAATACTGTAAATCAGCCGGTGAACCGATAACACCGTTAAACTTGACTTTAGCGTATTGTAAATCCAAACCCAAACCTAAAGACACATGATCAGTTAGCTGACCTGCTAATTCAGGCGACAAGTTAATGGTCGTTAATCGCGTTGACGTTGCTGAATAACGTAAGGGTGAAGAGGGTGTCCAACTCGTTGATAGCCCAAAAGGTGAGACAACACTCAACCCAAATGCAGCTCGCTCCCCTAATGGTTTTACATAATAAAAAGCAGGAACTAAAGCGTCCTCTGCACCTTGAAGATTATTAAACGATTGGATATAAGGGGGATCACCGTCAGTGTCATACGTACTTGTTCCTGTCAATTTAGCACTGGGAAATACACCCACACCACTCACAACGACTTGTTGTTTTTTTAATAGAACCAAGCCTGCCGGATTATACCAAGCCGTTGATGCATCACTCGCTTCAGCAGCGATACCCGCAGCATAATTACCAATAGCTGCCGCACTACCCTCTGTGTATAATTGAAAGGCACCTGAATGTACTGACTGGCTACTCATCATGGTAATAATAGTGGCGCTTAATATTGACCTAGCCGGTTTTTGCTTCCACTTCACATCCAACTCCTTAAAAATCATACTTAAAGAATAAAAGAATCTTAGTTACTCAACAACGAAAAAAGACTATCAAGATGACACAGACTTTTAAAATATCAATAATAAAGCAATGGTTTAGTAAGTCAAATACTTGTAACTTGACTTCACTTCATGCTAATGTGTACTAATTTTGAACGAGAAAATCTATGCGACAAGTCATCACTAAATTTGGTGGTACCAGCGTGTCCTCACGTGAAACCTGGGAACATATAGCAGCCATTACTCGAAAGCACATTCATAACCAAACGCAACCCGTTATTGTCTGCTCCGCTCTATCTCAAGCTTCAAATAAACTAGAGCGCATGATTGACGCAGCCTTACTGGATAAACACCACGACATACAAAGTGATTTAACCAATCAATACCTTCAACTGGCGCAAGCGCTCGAGGTGAGTCCTGATTTAATCAAATTAGACCTTCAACAACTCCAACAATGGCTAACTGGAATAGCCTTGTTAAACGAAGCCCCTGCAAAAACACATGCGCAAATTCTAAGCTTGGGCGAACTGATGATTACACGCTTAGGCCATGCTTTTTTAAATAACCAAGGCATTAACTGTCTATGGTTTGATGCGCGTGAAGCTTTGCAATCGATAAACACCTCCAACGACAAGGCTGAGCATTACATTGCAGCCCGCTGTAATAGCGAGCCTAATCCTGAGCTTGCGAATTTCATGAGCCATTCAGGCTTTGATGTTGTCATCACCCAAGGATTTATTGCGGCTAATTCCCAGGGCGACACGGTTTTGCTTGGACGAGGCGGTTCAGACACCTCGGCTGCCTTGTTTGCGGCCATATTGGATGCTGAAGTGTGTGAAATATGGACTGATGTCCCAGGTATTTATACCGCAAACCCTCATCAACTGCCTCATGCACGGCTGTTAAAGCAATTAAATTACGATGAAGCGCAAGAGATTGCATCCATGGGTGCAAAAGTATTGCACCCCCTTTGTATACCTCCTGTCAGACGCGCCAACATTCCCATGATAGTGAAATACACCTGCATGCCCGAACACTCAGGCACTCGGATTTCACGAGAAAGTGATGACCATGCACCGCCAATTAAATCCATTCAAATCAAACACAGCATTACATTAATTTCCATCGATACCGTCACGATGTGGCAGCAAGTTGGCTTTTTAGCCGATGTATTTAGTGCATTTAAACACCATGGTTTTTCAGTGGATCTCCTCTCATCGTCTGAATCCAACATTACTTTATCACTCGACGCGGGTGCGAAAGCACATGACCGTGACGCATTGCTCACACTAATTAACGAGTTAAACACATTCTGTCGTGCCAAAATCATTGAACCCTGTAGTGCGGTCAGTTTAGTTGGGCATCATATTCGAACGATTTTGCCTCAACTGGGAGCAGCACTTGAGGTGTTTGACGATCAACAAGTCCATTTGATGTCACTGGCATCGAATGACTTAAATTTAACATTTGTGGTCGATGAATCAAAAGCCGCTAAATTATGTCAAAAACTTCACACGATGCTAATTGAAAATAACCCGCAAAGTTTCTATTACTCAAAAAGCTGGCATGAAGAATTTGGAAACCCACAACGTTTACGCACGCCCTGGTGGGAGCACGAACGAGAGGCCTTATTAGCACTGGCAGAAAAGCAATCCCCCTGCTACGTTTATCACTGCCCGACGTTAATTGAAAAAGCCGATGAACTGTTGTCATTGCAATCCGTGAGTCAACTATTTTATGCCGTAAAAGCCAACGCAAATGACGCCATTTTAACGACACTGCATAACAAGAACATCAACTTTGAATGCGTCTCCATCCAAGAACTAAACCACGTATTAACCTTGTTTCCTGACATTGACAGACGTCGACTGTTGTTCACGCCCAATTTTGCACCAAAGTCAGATTATATCGAGGCACTAAAACTAGACTGCTTTATTACTATAGACAGTTTATACCCGTTAGAAAATTGGCCAGAACTCTTCGCTGATCGTGCGATTTTTCTACGAATCGACCCAGGTAGCGGTGCGGGGCATCATAAATATGTGTGCACAGGCGGCAACGAATCAAAATTTGGTATCCCTAAAGAAAGTCTGGAAATAGCCGCAAGCCTTGCGACTCGTCATAACATTCAAGTGATAGGATTACACGCACATTCCGGCAGTGGCATTTTATCACCCGATTTATGGCAACAAACCGCACTCATGTTGGCCGCAGAAACCGCCCTATTTCCCAATGTCAGCATTATTAATCTAGGCGGAGGCTTGGGCCTTGCTGAGAAACCAGGGCAACAAGCACTGGATATGGCCGTTCTGGATGCATCATTATTAGCGGTTCAATCACGCTACCCCAAACTCTCCTTCTGGCTTGAGCCTGGACGATTTTTTGTCGCTGAAAGTGGCGTTATTCTTGCAAAAGTCACACAATGTAAAGAAAAAGGAAAGGTGCGTTTCATCGGAATTGAAACCGGCATGAACTCGTTATTAAGACCGGCTTTATACGGGTCTTATCATCAAATCGTCAATCTTAGCTGTTTACATCAAGAAAACACGGGCTTCGCTCATGTTGTCGGTCCGATTTGTGAATCAGGCGACACGTTAGGCTATGACCGATTATTTCCTGATACGAAAGAAAATGACATCATGTTAATTGCCAATACTGGAGCTTATGGTTATTGCATGAGTTCGTTTTATAATCTTCGACCCCCGGCTCAGGAACTTGTGTTTGACCATGTTAAACGATAGTTCGCAGCGCGAGCAAGCCATTGATCCGAGGCAATCGTTCATTGTTCAAGCGCCTGCAGGTTCTGGTAAAACGGAAATCCTGACTCAGCGGTATTTAAAGTTGTTGAGTACCGTTAGTGCACCTGAGCAAATTGTAGCCCTGACCTTTACCCGAAAAGCCGCCAATGAAATGCGAGAACGTATTTTATTGGCTTTACAGCAGGTGGCTCTTGGCGCAACAGCCTCATCAGCGCATCAACAAAAAACCTATAGCTGCGCCCAAGATGCCTTAACCCGTGATAAAACATTAGGGTGGCTTTTATTGCAGCAGCCCAGTCGATTACGCATCATCACCATCGACTCACTGTGCCAAACATTAACCAAAGCCATCCCCTTGCAAGACAAGCACATTCATTACGCACAAATTAGTGATAAGCCCCGAAGCCATTATTTACAAGCCGCCCGCAATTGCCTGTTTTTTGCAATTGAGCAAGCACCTTATCAAGAGGCCATCAGAACATTATTAGAGCACCTGGATAATCAACAGGACAAATTACTGACCTTATGGAGTGACCTATTAAGCATTCGAGATCAATGGTTGCCGTCGCTTTATCAGGCGCACACCCAAGACAAGCAATTATTTGAACAAGCCATTACCTGGATTGAACAACATGAACTGGCTCGTTTTCGTCAAAGTCTACCTAAAGACTGTGCTGATGAACTCCGTCAATTGGCTCAGGAATTAGCCTGTATCGAAAACAATCCCGACTCTCCCCGCTTCATTCTCACCCATTGGGAATCATTCGATGAATTAGATGGGCGGATGGCTTCGGGCTTATGCCAATTAATTTTAACGTCAACTAATACATTACGAAAATCATTTGACCATCACGTGGGTTTAAAGCGCGGGAGCTGTGCCGATGATGATTACGACCGGTTAAAACACGCAAGCAAAAATTTATTAAGTGTACTTTGCGAATTACCTGATTTTCTAGAGGCCTTGTTACGCATTAAAGCCTTACCAGACCCAACTTATAACCCAGAACAATGGAACGTACTTCAAGCACTTCTCACACTACTTCCTGTGTTAGTCGCGCATTTAAATTTAGTTTTTAGTGACCAAAACGAAGTTGATTTTACCGCCATTTCACAACAGGCTTTAGACGCGCTCGGTGGGGATGAGTGCCCCACTGATTTGGCACTTTATCTGGATAATCGCATTCATCATATTTTAGTGGATGAATTTCAAGATACATCCATTCAACAATATCAACTGCTTGAAAAATTAGTTTATGGCTGGCAACCGGATGATGGAAAAACATTATTCATTGTAGGTGACCCCATGCAATCCATTTACCGCTTTCGAGCGGCTGAAGTGGGTTTGTTCTTGCGGGCTAAACGCGAAGGCATAGCTGATGTCAATCTCATTCCATTAGAGCTTAGTTGCAATTTTCGCTCAACAAAAACAATGGTCAATTGGGTTAATGCGCAATTTAGAACGATTTTTCCAGCACGTGATGACATTGAGTCAGGCGCCGTTTCATTTCATGCATCGAGTCATATCAAACCTGAACAGGATGACAGCTTCGTCAAGGCCTTTCAATGTACTACTCGTGAACAAGAAGCGCTTCAAACTCTTAACATAATAAAACATGATTTGGATGCATATCCTGATGATAATATTGCTATTTTAGTCCGCTCACGCGCACAATTAACCGACATTGTGCGCGTATTAAAAGACCATCAGATTCCTTTTCAAGGTGTTGATATTGATTTACTGGCCAATCTACCTCACTTGCAAGATGTGTGGTCTTTAACAAAAGCCTTATTGATGCCAGCGAATCGTCTAGCTTGGCTTTCGTTACTAAGAAGTCCCTGGTGTGGATTATCGTTAAGCGATCTTCACTGTATTGCGAATGTTAACCAATCAAAATCAATCTATTATGCCTTATCTCAGTTAGATAACATCCCTGAATTAACCGATGCAGGCCGAATACGAGCAACCTTTATATACCAAGTACTCAATACAGCACTCACTCAACGTGACCAACAATCGCTAGTCGATTGGATAAGTGTGACGCTCACCCAGCTTCATTTATCGAGTGTGCTCACATCTGCCCAGCAAGATGATTTAGAACAATTTTGGATATTACTCGAGCGTTTTGAAAAAGACGGACAAATTTTTGATTTAGCCTTATTCAAAGATGAATTTAACGCATTGTACTCAAAAAAAACAATCCCCTCTAGACTACAAATCATGACCATTCATAAATCCAAAGGTCTCGAATTCGATTCAGTCATCCTGCCAGGACTTGGCAGCGCATCCTCAAAAC
>JAJZSG010000071.1 GCA_021849905.1 Pseudomonadota bacterium | reverse complement strand
ATACCGCCATCTAAGTGTTCCGCTCCCTGACGGTCGCGGCTCGGATACCATCAGTTTTTCCGATTCAAGTATCCGAGCCGCGACCGTGAGGAAGCGGAAAAGTTAACGGCTCATATTTAAGTATCCGAGCCGCGACCGTCAGGGAGCGGAAAATTTAATAGAAACGATTGATGAAAACGTGTTTGAACGATTAGATGCTTCACATCGGTTAATCTGATAATATTTGCAGTCATTACAAGTCCATAAACCATAAGGAAAATGGTGCCATGGTGTTACTTGAAACAGCCATCCCACTTGCTTATTTTATTACATTTACCTGTTACGGAACATGGTTACATGGTGAAAAACCAACGTCTGTTGACCGCCTCCATAATACACCAGGAACCGATTTTTTGCCTTTTAATTCTAAACGATCACATTTGGTAAAAAAACAAATGTCAGAAGCGCCTTATATTCTTGATGAATCAAGGCGACGCATTGTTTTACAGGCCATTACAGAGGTATGTAGCTATCGCCAATGGGTCTTGTTGGCCGCTCATGTTAGATCTAATCATGTGCACCTTGTTATCCATGCTACATCACAGCCAGAGAAAATTTTGAATACAATAAAATCATATGCTTCTCGTTACTTAAATGAAGTCAATTTAGATGAAGACAGGGTAAGACGATGGACGAGGCACGGTAGTACCCGATATCTATGGAAAGAAACTGAGGTCGAAGCCACAATACAGTATGTTGTTAATGAACAAGGTTTACCCATGGCCGTATTTGAAAACAAAAATCGAAGATTTCATACCGCCATCTAAGTGTTCCGCTCCCTGACGGTCGCGGCTCGGATACCATCAGTTTTTCCGATTCAAGTATCCGAGCCGCGACCGTGAGGAAGCGGAAAAGTGAATGGCTCATATTCAAGTATCCGAGCCGCGACCGTCAGGTAGCGGAATCAGAGTTTGACGTCAATTCCTTTTTAGACAGATAGATGAGAACCCTGTCTAACATCCTAACCGTGAGTATCCGTTTCAGGAGAATGAATAAATGCGTTGGAAACGTAACCGGGTATTTTGCTTTTGGTTTTGATGACTCAACCGCGTGAATCAGCTTGTTAATCACCACGTCAGTTTTTTTTGTAAACAACGAGTCTGCTTTTTTCTTTTTAAATTCACCTAACATGTGTTGATATTGTGTATTAAAATAGCTGTGTTCGATATCAATGTTTTTAAGTGAGTGAGCAACAACATTTTCTCTGAATTGCGTATCGATGGGGCCGGGTTCTATGCATATTACCTGTATACCTGCGGGTTTAAGTTCCAGTCGCAGTGTGTCGCATAACCCCTCAACCGCATATTTGGATGCATTGTAAGCACCACGAAACGGCATGCTGATTAGCCCAAGTACTGAACTTAGGTTAATGATACGTCCGTGACCTTGTTTACGCATGAGTGGAATCGCTAAGCGAGTTAACTCCATGAGACCAAATACATTCGTCTCGAATTGATTGCGTAATACATCCCGGGAAACATCTTCTAATGCACCGGCTTGCCCATATCCTGCATTATTAATCAAGACATCAAGGCGACCTTGCGTTTTTGTTAACAATTCCGTAAATCCGGCTTGAATAGATTCGGAATGATTCATGTCCATTTGTATGGCGTCACATCCTGCAAGAATAAGCGCCTGGACATCAGCGAGTTGACGACAGGACGCAATCACCTGATGGCCGCGTTTTAATAGCGCTAATGCGGCATCATGACCAATTCCACTTGAGCATCCTGTAATAAAAATGATACGTTTATCGGTTTGCATATTGATGTTTAAATCCAGTATTAATTAAAAAACACCCAGTTCATATAAGACATCGTTTAAGTCGTCATCTTGACTTATCTCGTCGTAGGATACCGTATCCGGTGATACAGCACCAGAAAAGAACGTGGAGCTGACTGGTCGTGATAATGGTGCTTCAATTTCAATGGTTGTTGCTTGCTGGTAAGTCAGTACTGCCTTGTTTCTTGAGTGTTCACAAGTGATTATTTGACAGGTGATATCGTCTTCAAGCTGTCTTTGAGCATCAAGAAGGGCGGGTAACTCATGGTCTTTAAGGCGTTGTATAGTTTCATTAGCATTGGCCAACTCATTTTGATTGATTTTAATAGCGTGCAACTTGTTTTGTAGTTCCCCATAGTTATACCAAGACTTTATTCCCGAATAAATCGATGTTGACAGCAGTGCCAAAGCGATAGCTCCCGCAGAGCTTGCCAGGGTGATGCTTAACACGGGCATGGTGGCTGCTATTCCCATTTGGATTAAAAAATAACCGGATATTGCTGTGGCAGTGGTTTCCATGAATGAGTAGCCTGCATAATCATTACGGGTTTGGGCGTGTTTATCGTATTTATTTTGCAGCGCGTTGAGTTCGGTATTTAAAACGAGTAGCTCTTCCATTAAGTGTTGAGATTTTGTTTCAAATGTTTGTGTTAGGTTATATTTATCAGCATGCTCTTCTCGAGATTTCTGCAGCGTTATTTAACGTTCATAGAGCAAGTAATCGTTTTGTTTGCTGTCTGCTACATCATCTAAATACTGGTTTATTGATTCTAAAATATCTTTTAGCGCATTTTTTTCGCCATTCTCTAACGATAAATTATCTAGAGTGCACTCTAATTGTTTTATAAATAAAAAATAACAATTATATTCTGCATCCCTTATCATCTGATTGCAGTGTTGGTCTATGGTGTGACGATGATCTCGAGTTTTTATAGCAGCGTGTATTTTTTCCGCTTCTGCAGCGTATATTATTCTTGTAGAGATAGTCTCAATAATAGATTGAATTGGTGCAAGACTTAAACAAATTAAGCGTAAATCATCATAACTATTTGGCTTTTCGAGGTAAGATTGGATTTGTTCGTTTAATAGTGACTCTACGTTATAATCTGCTAATCCCATGATGACCTCTTAAGTTATAAAAATAGTCTGGACGAGCGTAGAGGTTATCAGTGTAAAATTAAGACATTATTACTCGATCCTCAAGTTTTTTATTCTGGAATTTCTCACGCACCGAGGCTCCAATCCTACAAATATATCAAAAGATTGGAGCGTTATAATGTTTACCGTTAATTTAAAAGCAAGGCTGTTTGGTCAAATTTATTATAAATGCTTGCCTTGACCATGCTGTGCTTGCATTTCCTCTTCCATATGTTCACGCGCTTCTTTTTCTCTTGCGTCGCTTATCTTTGTGCATTGTTGACTGGCTTTAGCCCAGTTAGTGGGATTGCCATTTTTTATTGCGTTGCTTAATTCTTTGTATCCAAATTCATCAGCAACCTGAGAAGCTGTTCGATTTAATGAACCGGCTGTTATTGAGGTATCTGCACCGTTCTCTATCAATAGCCTTGCAACATCAGCTGCGCCATGATTGCATGCAATGTGCAATGCTGTATAGCCACCCTCAGAAAATCTGGCATTAATATCAACACCTGGTTTATTAATAAACTCTTGTGCCGCATCAACATCATTAAAATTAGCAGCATCAAATAGGCTTACTCTTTTCATTTTAATTCTCACAGAAGTAATGTATTCATTTCAAAGTCTAGCTTGTGCAAAAAAAAACAAGTCAAGGTCTCTTCAAGTATTGATGAACGTACTCACAGCGTCTTGAAATCGTTTCGCACAAGCCGGGAATATGATATTTTGCTGAGCATTTTACGGTGTATGGCAGGATGCTCATTAATGAACCACTGGATTTTGCAAAAGAATTTATTAAATCGGTCAATCAATGCATTGAAAAGGAAAAGCCAGGAACAAAACTTTCTCGACACCAACAATGGTGGTTGGCATTCTGCATCACAGCGGTCGTGTTAACAAACAGTGTTTGCTGGGCTCAATTTGAAAGGATAAGCTTGGGCAAAATGACGCTGGCATCTATTTCCTGGATGTTCAGACGATCCAGGGTTGTATGGGAGCAATTACTGGTGTGCAGCGTTCGTGTTGTATTTTCAACCTATGGGATCACCGAAGGCGTCCTTGTCCTGGATGATTCTGATCGTGCTCGTTCAAAAAACACCAAAGAAATATACAAAGTTCACAAAATCAAAGACAAAAAAACCAATGGCTATGTCATGGGCCAGAACCTTGTCTTTCTGGTTTTGGTCACGTCCAAAATAACCATTCCAGTCGGATTTGCATTTTATGAACCAGATCCAGCCAAAAAAGTTTGGAAGCAGGAGGATAAACGACTTAAACAGCAAGGTATCGCGAAAAAGAATCGACCCAAAGAGCCTGAAAAAGATCCACAATATCCAACCAAACAGGAATTGGCACTCAGGCTGCTGAAGGATTTTGCCGTCTCTTTTCCTGAAATCCATGTGGCATGTATTTTAGCGGACGCATTGTATAGCGATAAAGGTTTCATGCATGCAGCAGGCATGGTATTTGGCAAAGACACACAAGTTATCAGTCAGCTGCGTTCAAACCAGATTATTCGAGACCGGAGACATGAAAAATCGGTGAAAACTTATTTCACCTCATATCCCGGTGTACAAAAGAATATTTCCATCCGTGGTGGCGAAATACAAGCGGTCATCCTGGGTGGTGCAAGATTGTGGGTTAAATCCCATCAAAAAAAGCGCTTTGTGATTGCATTGCGCTATCAGGGCGAGCAAGAAGATCGCTATATTGTTGCAACAAATACAACATGGCGGATGACAGATATTGCAGAAGCATATACAATTCGCTGGCTCGTAGAGGTGTTTTTTTCAGACTGGAAGCAGTATGAAGGATGGTGCCAATTGGCCAAACAACCAGGTATTGACGGGTCGAACCGAGGCTTGATCCTGAGCCTGCTGACTGACCACGCCCTTCTTCTTCATCCTGCTCAAAAGGCCTTACTAAAACACAAACTCCCTGCATGCACTGTGGGGAGCCTACGAGAACAAATTCGTTTTGATGCCATCATGCAATTCATCGGTCAAATCATTGATAGTCCTGATCCAACCACTGCGCTGACAGAATGTGTTGAACAGATCAAAAAAGTGGTTGTTCTCGCTCCGTCCAGCAAACATCTTGGACATCGTACCTTGGGACGTTTGGCCCCTACTGCTTCATTAAAATACACGGCTGCTGCATGATCGATCAGTCAATGTAAAAAACTTGAGGATCGAGTATTAAGACACGTTAAAATTCAAAGCGTCAATTTGACAAAGAGTTAACTTGGCTGCCTGGTTCAGGCTCCACTCCTCGTAACTTCTGCAACTCGTCTTTAAACGCCGAAGTCATGTTTGTTGCTTTAAACAAGTCAATAGGTGTATTCCTTGATACTTTTTCAGGAGCTCCATCGATTGCGATTGTCTCAAATTTGTCTAATATATTCGCGCATCGACGTTCATCTTGGACGATAGACTGGATATGCGAAGCCCCAAGTTTTTCTATCAGCGCACGTTTACTTTCTGGAGATTTTAATGCGGACATCACCTTGTTAAGCGCGACCTCGTTATTAATCACTGTAGCGAGATGCTCGCCACCTAATTTTGTGAATAATGTTACTTGAGCTTCCGGTGTTTTTAGTTGCTCTACAGTATTCAAAAACTCAAATCCTCGTTTGTTGAACGATTTAATATGAATGGGGCTTAACATCTCTATTAACACAATTTGGTTTGAAGGATTGACAGTGTGCAATACGTCAATGAATTGTTCTTTTTTTGTGATAAACGAATCAAGATAATCACTACCTAATGTTTGCAGTAGCAGAAGTTGCGATTGCGTTGTGTTTAGTTTTTTTAAAACACCCAACATACTGGAGACGTTTTCAATCAGCTGAGGAAGACGATCCTTCACTGATGACAAGATGCTTTCAATCTCCTCGGATGTTTTGAATTGATTGATTACAAAAACCAATTGACTTCCGTCCTTAATTAAATTGGGATCGAGGTCAATTTTTGCGACTACGCTTTCATTTAGATGGTTGAATCTCCCATAATTCTTTTGAGTTAACGACATAAAGTCATCACGAGTTTGTTGGAAATATGGGTTATCCAGATTGGGAAAGCCTCGACCTATTATTTCTGAGAGATCAGTGCAAATCCTTGTTTGGTGGGTGACAAATTTTCCCGGCTTATCCGTATCTAATAAAATAAATTCATCGAAATGAGGGGAGTTTTTTATCAAAATATAATTGTACATAAATTGTTGCTTGATTTTATTCATGTCGCTTGTTGTTAGCTCTTGTTGAAGACCAAATTTTTCGTGGTTGTTATTCACAAAGCTTAACATTGCATCTTCAACAGGAATGCCCTCCTCAAGGGCTCCTTTCACGCAATCGGCAAGACCTTTACTGAGCTCTTCTGAATCATCCAGTTTTTCACCAAAATTTGCTGTACTAAGACCTTTCGCAAAACAAGAAACATTGGTTTGTGCCATGAAGAATTGAGTTAAAATCGAGCATTTATCAGCAAATTCCTCAACAATACCCGGTGTTTTTTCTTTGTATTTATCCGCGGTGAGTTCACTAAACGGCGATTTAGGAATAGTATCCCACATATTTCGTGCGCACATGTTTATTAAAGCATCAACATATTCATCTGTTTCAGTACACCCTAACATATCACTAAGGTATGTTTGAAACTCGTCAGAGCTTAGCTCTTTTTTAAAGACTAAATACTTGTCAGTGATAGGCATATTAAAATTGACGTTCACTGCGAATAATTGTTCACATTGTTTGGTCAATTCGTCTTGAATCAAGGCGAATTCCTTTTTATTTTTATTTTCAGGTTTTAACAACGCCTGCTCTAGCGATTTCAAAACAGTTTGCTTAAGTAATGCCTGTAAATCCGCCTCAGCAGTATTGGTTGGTTGTGTGTATACGGACTTTAGCGTTGTGTATAAAATCGAAGGATCGTCTTTGTCATCAGTCGTTTGACGCCTGACACTGAATATTGGATTTACCGATTTAAGCTGACTATCCATTTTTGTTGGTCTGAGTACCATACTATACAGGTTTGAGCGCTCCTCCATAAGCGATACTAAAGCCTTCGGATAATTGGCCATAATACCTGCATCCAGTTCACTAATTTCCGAGCTTGAAGACATCGCATTTATGGTGTCGATATAGCTGTTGATCTGATCCAGTCTATTTTGTTTCTGCTCGATTAAAATCGGATCATTTTGTATCCATTCAATATCAGATTCAAGCGCACGCTTATATTTTAACAATTCATCTATAGCCCCATCGCCATCATTCTTCCCAAAAAAATTTTGCAACTCGAATGTCGATTTACAGGTATTATCTAGACCAATATTCTGACCACTTACAACAGGCATCATTAAATGTACATGGTCGTTATTAGGATTGATGTATATAAATTTTGCAAATTCCGGCTCTTGCAATTTTACTTTCACAATCCTCTCCTTAATACACGATTAAAACATTATCTTTAGATTAATTTTAGACCAAAAATAATACTTAATGTTTTTTTTGTGTATTTTATGAAAAAAAATAGATGATATGATGAGCCTTTATAAAAAAAATGAAAGACCAGGGTCCATATATGTCAATAGATCCAGATTAAATTGAGAACCTTCGATGCGTTCAGGGTGACTTAACTGAGGTAAGTTAAGGCATTACGAGCTTTTCTTTCTCTTGCGAGATAAACCCATCAATGCGGTTAAAAAGATTGATAAACTGATTAACAGTATCGGGGTGTCTCCCATTACAACCCATGGGGTCTTGCCTGTTGCAGGCTGAATAGACGAACTCAATACACCTGAGCTAAATGCAGGTAATGAATCAACAACGTCACCTTCGGTATTGATGATTGACGATAATCCATCATTATTCGCAACCACCTGAAAACGACCTGTTTGTAATGATAAGACTTGAGCCATTTGGAGCTGTTGATAAATGGCAAATGAATGCCCAAACCAGCCATCATCACTGATGGATACGATCCACTCGGCTTGGGGTAATTGTTTGCGTAATAATTGAGGGTATGCCACTTCATAGCAAATAAGCGATGCGATAGGGTGGTTTTTAATGAGAATGAGTGGTTGATGATGCTTTCCAGGCTTCATATTGGCCATGGGTACATTCAACCAGTCGCTCAGGTGTTGAAAGGGGTGTGGAATAAATTCACCAAAGGGCACTAGATGTTGTTTTTGATATGAACCTTTAGCTAAGCCTAATGTGGTCATTGAATTATAGTACGCTGAATCATCAGTTGATGTGGGTTCCGGGATGCCAAGTAAAATCGCGCTGTCAGTTTGCTTGGCGTCTTGGTTTAGATTTTCCAAAAAATCACTGACATAGTTTAATGGCACTGGAATGGCTGATTCTGGCATAACAATGAGTTCTGTTTTACCAAGCAACTGTTTTACATAGCCCTGATAGCGTTGCATAATTTGCCAAAATAGCGCTTCGTCCCATTTATCTCGCATGGATAAATTCGCTTGAATAATGCCTGTGGAAATGGATGATGGGCTTACTATTGACCATTGTTGGTTTTTCAATACAGATGGGGTGAGTATGATGCTTATAAATACAATCATCCATTTGTAACGTTTTGTTCGAATATCTTGCATACCCGCACCCAGAATGGTTCCCGCAAAGCAGGTAATAAAGCCTACGCCAAAGATACCGATGATGGGCAATAAATATTTCAAGGGGGTATCAATTTGCCCCGTACCTAAGAGCAGCCAGGGGAAACCACTTAAAAAGGTGGACCGTAAAAATTCACTCAGGCACCATAACGCGCTAAACAAACTACATTTAGATAATAACGAACGGTTTAAAGCCAGTTTTTTATAAAGTAGCATCATGATGCCCGGGTAAAGGGCGAGATAGGCGATAAATAAAAAAGTTAGGCTGGCTGATGCGAGAATGTTCAAATGCCCGAAGTTATGAATGCTGGTATAAACCCAGGAAATACCTAAACCAAAAAAACCTAAGCCAAATAAAAAACCGGTCGAGAACGACTGTTTTATTGTCAATTGATTGATTTGTATAAATAAAACAGCAATACCCAGAATAGCTAAACCGGGCATGTGAAACGGCGCGAACCCACAAGGAATGAGTAGTCCTGTAAAAAAAGCACGAAGCCCCTGAATATAGGGCTCTGAAGAGCTAGTGATGATTTCTGTCTGATTAACAGTGACTGTTTGATTCATTGATAGTGAATTTTTTGTAAATGAGAGTGACAATAGAATAATCGCTGTGAAAGGTCAAGTTTTTTACAAATAGAACGAGTTTATCAACATTAAAATAAAACATCATAACTGCATGCAAAAATTATTTTTTACTGTAGGATTAGATGGTTAAAAATATCGACAAGGAGTGGATAATGCAAGACCCTTTTTTTATCAAAAAAATAGCTGTATTGGGTGCCGGGGTTATGGGCGCGCAAATTGCAGCACATTGTGTTAACGCTGGAATTGAAACGTTGCTGTTTGATTTACCCGCTAAAGATGGAAAACCAAGTCGTCTGGTTGATAGCGCCATTTCAAATCTTTCAAAACTCAAACCCTCACCATTGGCAACAGCAACATCGGCTTTATCGTTAAAATCATGCCACTATGATGAACATTTACCTGAGTTAGGCGATTGTGATTTGATCATCGAGGCTATCGCTGAGCGTATGGATTGGAAAGAGGATTTATATAAACGCATCTCACCTCATTTAAATGATAGAGTGATTT
>JAJZSG010000070.1 GCA_021849905.1 Pseudomonadota bacterium | reverse complement strand
CCGATCTGTATCGCATCTCATGGTTCGAATTAACAACATACTGCTTGATTATACTCGCGATGTTTGGGGCTACATATCGTTAGGCTATTTTAAACAAAAAACCGTTGCTGAAGAAGTAGGGTCATCAACAATGCCGCATAAGGTCAATCCCATCGACTTTGAAAATGCAGAAGGCAATTTAGGTCTTGCCAATACACTTTTTGATCATTTTGCAAACAAATTAACGCAATCACGTATGCAACGAGATTTATCTGACTCCACTGTTTTACGCAACTTAGGTGTCGCTTTTTCTTATGCATTAATCGCTTACCAGTCTATTGCGAAAGGTAACGAAAAATTACACATTAATAAACGTGCACTTAAACACGACCTTGATAGCAATTGGGAAATTTTAAGCGAAGCCATACAAACCGTGATGCGACGCTATCAAGTTCCCAATGCCTATGAGCAAATGCGCGATTTAACACGAGGTTTAGATGTCGGTGGTGATAATTTAAAAGCGTTTGTTCACGCATTAAACATTCCTGATGAAGCAAAAAAACGTTTAATGGCATTGTCACCTGAAAAATATACCGGTCTTTCAGCTGAACTAGTCAAGGCATTTTCATGAGTAGCTTGTATTCCCAACAAGGCAAGATGTTTGAATTTGACGTTATTGTTATTGGAAGCGGGCTTTCGGGATTACATTACTGCTTACAAGTCTCAGAACTTCAGCCAAACTTAAAAATAGCACTGATTTGCAAAGCAGACGCCAGTGAGTGTAACAGCCGTTATGCACAAGGTGGAATTGCTGCGGTCTCTATGCCGGAGGATTCATTAGAATCACATATTGCCGATACAGTGCTGGCAGGCGATGGCCTCTGTTTTCAGCCAGCGGTGGACAGTATTATTCGACAAGCCCCTCAAGCAATTAAACAATTACAAGCCTACCCTATACCGTTTCGCCAAAATAACACCGGGAGCTTTGTATTAGCCAAAGAAGGTGGTCATAGCCATCGTCGTATTTACAATTGTGGCGATGAAACCGGATTAACCTTAGTCGAAACCATTCTTGCCAAAGCACGTCTTAAACCTCAAATTCATTTTTTTGAGAATCATATCGCGGTTAATCTCATCACACGCTATCATCCACATCGCACCGATAATCAAGGCGAAGTATTGGGTGCTTATGTACTGGATTGTCAGGAAAATCGGATACATACGATGGCGTCTCGTTGTGTCGTTCTTGCGACTGGCGGTGCTGGAAAAACCTATCGATACACAACAAATCCAATGGTGGCAACTGGTGATGGCGTTGCCATGGCTTTTCGAGCCGGTGCGCGCGTTGGTAATATGGAGTTTTATCAATTTCACCCCACGCTACTGTACCATCATTCACTCAACAATTTTTTAATATCCGAAGCCGTTAGAGGCGAAGGCGGCTTACTCAAAAATCCGGATTCGGGTAAGCGCTTTATGTCGCATTATGCACCTGAACAAATGGAATTAGCCACACGCGATATTGTAGCCCGTGCAATATTCAACGAGATGGAACAAAGTCATCATAGCTTTGTCCATCTTGATATTACCCATCAATCGCAGGCTTTCTTGAAGAAACGCTTTCCTCAAATATACAATACGCTGCTGTCGATAGGCATTGACATGAGTCAAGATCCGATTCCTGTTGTTCCTGCCGCTCATTATCAATGCGGCGGCGTTCTAACCGATGTTGATGGACGCACAGATCTGAAGCGTTTGTACGCCATTGGTGAAGTCGCGTTTACAGGTCTTCATGGTGCAAATCGCTTGGCAAGTAATTCTCTTCTAGAAACCATTGTAATGGCCTCAAATGCAGCGCGTTGTACTTTGCTTGACATTTCATCACCATGCAAACTATCTGACAGCATTCCATCCTGGAGTTCTCCTGGTGAAGTAAATGAGCGCCGAGCCAGTCAGATTAATGCGCATTGGCGAAGCCTTCGTGGTGAAATGACTTCCTATGCGGGTATCATACGGACAGAAGAAGGATTACAAGATCTACTTCATTTGATTCGAAGACGTCACAAAATTATCGAAGGTTATTATTGGAAACATTCCATCACACGTGACTTTATTGAACTGCGAAATATTATTTTAAATGCGGAATTAATTGTTCGAGCTGCACTAGCCAGACGAGAATCTCGAGGGGGGCATTTTCGAGAGGATTTCCCAAGAAAAAATCAACATACCCAAGAAAGTATTGCTCGCTTAAACCTGTCTCAACCTCCCTTTCCTTTTACTTAGAGGTGACCATGAAATTTAAAACCCATGCTTCCTATCAACCTGAAAAAACGCACATGCGAATCACCTATGATATGAGTATTTGTCAAAGCGACTATCCGCTTGACTGGTATCAAGATGAATTTATTCCCTATGCTGAAGAATACCAGGCATTACCCGATAGAAAGTTAACAACCGTTCTTGCCTGGATGACGCCTTATATTAAAAAGGCACAAGATCATTTCGGTGACCGCTTATTACTTCTTGCCCATTACTACATGGGTGGTGACATTGTTCGTCTTATTGAACAATTTGGTGGGCACGTTGGTGATTCATACCAACTGGCGTTGATGGCAGCTAATAATCCTGAAAAATCAGTCATTATCGAATCAGCCGTGCACTTTATGGCGGAATCCATCAGTATTTTAGCCAATCAAAACCAACAGGTTTACATTACCAATCCAAAATCAGGATGCACAATGGAAATGTTTGCCAAAGATTTCATGGTTGAACCGGCGTTTACTGATCTAAACGCACGATTTGGTGCTGAAAATATTCTTCCGGTGTGTTACATGAACACCTCAGGCCGAGTAAAAGCCATGACTGGCGCACAAGGTGGTGCTGTATGCACAAGCTCTAACGTTAAGAAAATATTTCAATGGGCCAGGAAACAAAATAAAAAAATTCTGTTTATCCCAGACCAACACATGGGCGAAAATGTCGCTTACTGGTTAGGCATCGATAAAATAGCCTATTGGCCAGGAGGCACTGCTGGGGCACAATATTCACTTGACGCACAAGATAAAGCAACCCTCAAAACGTTTGATGAAGCTGAGCTTGTTTTATTTGCGAGTGAGTGTGCTGTTCACACTCATTACCAACCTGATATGTGTGATTATTGGCACAATCAAGGCTATTGCACCGTGGTTCACCCAGAATGCCGCAATGATGTGATTCGTATAGCAAAGCAAGCCGGTTCCACTGCGTTTATTTGGGATTATGTGGTTAATGACAGAGCCGGAACCAAGCGTTATGCGATTGGCACAGAGAACCATATGGTTCAAAATTTAAAACAATATTGCAAAGAACTCAACATCAATGTCGTAAATTTAGCTGAATCTCCAACAAGCAATCAAATCAAGCGTGTAGGATGTGGCTGTGCCACCATGTCACGCAATGATCCACCTCATCTTGTGGCACTTCTTGATCAATTGCGTCAAGGAAAAGCCATGGGTTATAACGAAGTGTATGCCGGTGATATGGTTAATGAATTTACAGGCACACGTCACCGCTTACAAAATACTGATCAAGCGTGGGTTATTGATAATGCAAAAAAAGCGTTACAAAAAATGATCGAAATTACTGAATCTTAAGGACAAAGTCTTTATGTGAGGTATTTAAAATAGTGTGTCATAATTTAAACCAAGAGATATCTTGGTTTATTTCAAGCAATGTCTTACCTAATAATCATCCATTCACCTCATGACAGGATCTAAACAACAGTCCTATAATTAACACGCAAGGACGAAAAACAGTGAAAAGCATAAGACAAGGATTGTCTGACAGGATGTCATTAAACAAGGAGCTAAGGATTAGCTCCTTTGTTTTATAATACGTTAATATTAATCACCAATTACACCACTGTGAGAAGGTTTAATTTCCTCATCCAAACCGGCAGCATTCGTTAAAGCTGCAACATTTTCTCTAGTAAAAAAACCATCAAAATGATGACAACGTTCAACATATTCAGTAATCAAAATTGAATACGCTGAATGTTTTGAAAAAATTTGTTTTAAATCCGGCACATCATTGCACTCACCAAAAATTTGAGCCAAAAAAGGAATATTTGCCTCATCACGTAATGTATTCACAACATGATCAATATTTTTTTGACCCATCGAACTATCCCCATCAATAACCTCATAAGCCATATGATGTAAACGTCGTCCGTAGTTACGAACAAAGTTTTCTGTTGGCATTGGCAAGTGCTCAAAAGAATTAACCATGTAAGGAACATTGTTTGCAGTAAACACTTTTGCGGGAGAGCGGATATCGTCGCCATGCAACACTCGATTAACGTTTGTAGACGAATTCATATCGTTAATATTATAGGCACCCCAAAAATAATAATTGGATAAACATAAAAATTCTAAAATCGCATCTTCTCTTTCACCAGCAAGAATACGTGTAGCAAGATGATCAATGCCTTTAATCAGAGGTGCAACACCCTTATCAATGCCCCACTCATGAATGGTATCCAATTCGGATTGTTGGTGTTTAGTCAAAGAAAACGGTTGACCTAACTCCAGTGACTCGAAATCAAACACATTGACATCAACGTAACCCACTCGATTATACGTAAAGTCAGACATAGTAGTAAAAGCAAAATTGGGATTCAGATAAAAAAGATTTTCGTCCGGTTTGACATCAATAAAATGAATATCATGCGTTGTTAAAATCAATTGAGTTTCTTTTTTATTTTGTGTTTTAAATAGCTCACCAACATAACGAGCGTTAAATTTTTCACGCGCATTCGGATACAGTTTATTAATTCGAGTAATATCATCCTTAAAACCAGGGTCAAGGGGTTCTAACAAGAAAAAAACAGGCGCATCCACTGTATTTACAAGGCAATAAATTTTATGGGTGCTACTGATATAACTTGTTTTATATCGATATGGTGTCATCAAATACAATTCTTTGATGTAGGCAAACGCGTCTCCGGTCTGTACTTGCACAATCACAGCAGCCATATCACCAATTAAATCAGCCAAACCACTGGTTTGGCGTCGCTCATATATTTTTTCTCGATAAGACTCAAAATAATCCGAATTTTTTTTATCCCCAACGGGTTTATAGTCGGTTATATTAATCATGCTCAAAACCTCACTAGAATTGATAACGCCTCATTATGGTATAGACAATAAAAATCACTATTGCTAATTTTTGTATCAATAAAGACTAGAAAAAGTGGCGATGATATCCTTATCTCCAAACAATAATAAATTTACTATTGTGCAGACGACTTTATTTGTTATAATGAGTTACCCTGTGCCGGGGTGGCGGAATTGGTAGACGCGCCGGATTCAAAATCCGGTGATGGTGACATCGTGTCGGTTCGACTCCGACCCTCGGTACCACATAAAATTTTAGAGTTTCTAACGTTCAGATCGCTTCCTCAGTAAAAGAATACACTTACTTTTTATTTGTAATCCACATGTTAAGATTGATTTTTTAATTACTAAGATATACTCTACACGACTTGGAGAGGTGGCCGAGCGGCTGAAGGCGCACGCCTGGAAAGTGTGTATACGGAAACGTATCGAGGGTTCGAATCCCTCTCTCTCCGCCAAAAGCCTGTTATTTAAAAATCAATATATCGTAACCACCTTGATTATTCGAATAGATTTCTTAACGATGTACTCATCACTGAAGATAACATTTGCATTCTTGACTCACCTCCTTATAATCACGTTAATCGTTATACACCCTATCATTCTACACCGTACCTTCGGATGGAGTGGATTCATATTGGCAAAAATCAATGCATGATAATCAGAGTAAAAAAACCACGCCTACCGTCAACGATGGCGAGTTTCGTCGTGCACTAAAAGATAGACATGTCCAACTTATTGCCTTAGGGGGCATCATTGGTTCAGGGTATTTTTTAGGAACAGGAGCTGTTATCCACGCAGTAGGACCTTCTGTTTTTCTTGCCTACATTTTGGGTGGGCTTATTATTTATTTAACCATGCTGTGTATGGGCGAGCTCGCTGTGGCTATTCCTATTTCAGGCTCATTTATCAATTATACAGCCGAATTTATATCTCCCTCACTGGCTTGTGGAATAGGCTGGTCATACTGGATAAGTTGGGTAGCCTATATTCCCGCCGAATGCGTTGCGGGCGGAATTATCATGGAATATTTTACAGGTGTAAATGGTTACGTCTGGGCTATTTGTTTTGGCCTGTTAATAACCTACATTAACATGGCAAAAGTAGGAACTTTTGGTGAAATAGAATTTTGGCTAGCGCTCATCAAGGTAGTCTCCCTATTTGGTTTTATTGCATTATCTTTATTAATTTTCTTTGGTTTAATTCATGGGTCTCAGCCTGCTGAATTTATAGGGGGCAAATATATTTTTGGCCAAGGAGGCTTATTTCCTAATGGAAAATTGGTGCTAATGACTGCTATGGTCTTGCTGTTAGTGAATTATCAAGGCTCTGAAATTATTGGCCTTGCTGCGGGAGAATCAGTCAATCCTGCTCGTATGATTCCCAGTGCTATTCGAAATGTAACCTTTCGAATTTTATTTATTTATATCATTCCGGTTTTTTGTTTGGTCCTAATTTTCCCTTGGCAAAAAGCCAACTTAGATAATTCAGTTTTTTCTGAAGCGCTCAATTTTTATGGTCTTAAATGGGCCGGGGCCGCAACAAGCTTTGTGACACTTACAGCCACACTGTCTTGCTCTAATTCAGGTGTTTACGGTATTGTCCGATCGCTCAATGCACTAGCTCGAAATGGCATGGCTCCTCAGCAGCTAGCTAAACTTAACCGAAGTGCTGTGCCACAAAATGCGGGAATTGTCACTTTAATATCCATTTGGGTATTACTAATAGCAGGTTATTTCATGGGGCAATCAACATTATATATCGCACTATTACTCGTATCAGGTTTTACGGGTGCTACAGCCTGGATATCGCTTTGCTGGTCACAAATCAACTTTCGTCGGCGACTTTATCAGGCAGGATACACAATTGATGATTTGGGTTACATCACACCAGGCTCCCCATACACGGGTATTATTGCGATTATCCTTATGCTAATTTGTCTTGCTTTTCTTTTATTAAACAAAGATGTCTCTTATAAAATTGCGTTTGGAATTGGTTTAATCAGCTTTGTTCTTCCCATTATTATCTTCAAGATATTGGGTTTGGATGAAGAAAGAGAAAAATACTTAATCGCAAATAAACACATCCGTTTCTCAGATATGTTTCCACAAAAAACAAAAGGAACCACTCATGAATGAACTGGAAAAAGCAATCGAAGCTGCATTATTGAGTGAAGGAAAAGATAAAGAAGCCAATAAAGCCTATCTTGAGTTTATCAAAGCCAATTTTATTATCCCAATTGAAAAAAACTCGCCCGAAGACTCACCGCAAGTCTTATATTTAGCAGACAATAATCAAGCCTTTCTTCCCGTGTTTACGAATATGGATTTTTTTGATGAATGGGCTGCCGAAATTGGTGATTCGATTCATGTTTTAAAATTGTCTGGCGTTGACCTTTTAAAAGGTATCGGTGAAGAGACGATTGTCTGTTTAAATATCGGAAGTGCATTGTACAAGGAATTTAATTCAGCCGAACTTGCTCGAATGAGAAGTATGATTTTAAAGCTATTTAAATAAATACCCAACAGTTAAGGATTTTGAACCCTTGGGTTCAGGTGGGGTGAAATCGTGTCAGATCAGGCTTCCCAAAGTATGGTATAGCTCAACACCGGCATCTAAAAACTCCCCTAAATGTGCTTATTGGTCCAAAAATCACGCACTGTTGGGTAATTCAAAATATAACACGGTTTAGATAAGAGTCAAGGTGATTTTTAATAGATATCTAATGATCCATAGGGAAAATAGCTTAATAATCCATTTAAACAGAATCTGGTTTTGGTTTTTTCTCATCTAGATCCTCTTCCTCGAAAAGTTCCTTTCGTCTTTTTTTAAATAACCTTGTTTTTGAAATCGTGGATTCCGATCCAACTGCCGCAGTATTTTCGTCATCAATGCGCATAACCTCATCACAATAATTCGCATCTTTAACAGTTGATTGCTCTATTTCTGTTTGAGGAGAATCATACTCCGTTAAAGTTTCATGATCCGTAACAACATCCATTTCGGTGTCAAAAGAAGCTTCTGTTTGATGTTCTAAGCCCAGCACTTGTTGTATACCCATCAACTGAGTTTTTGCGTCTATTAAACTAATACGTTGTGAGGGATCAGCAACGATTGAATCTTGAATCAACTTTTTAAATAATTCTCCTGCAGGTGTTTTAAAAACGAGTTTATCGAAGTCGTGCAAATCCGTCAGCTCGTCTTTTTTACAGTTGGTCAAAAATTGATATAAATTTTTTCCGAAGATATACACGTGCATGGCATCAACATCAATGGGACGACCATGCTGCTCTAAAATCTCCGGTGGAGTACAGTAGGGAGTTTGGAGAACACCATAACCGAGATTGTAGATTTCTCTTCTTGTAAATTGACCATTCATAGCCGGGATGATTGATTTTGTATCTGCGATTCGAAGATCGAATTGGTTATCAACCATCCAGTTTGTGTTCTTTGAATCAGGAAAAGCTTTGCCTTGTTTGCCAATTTCTAAAAAAACATCAATCATTTGACCATATAAATACGCCGCTTTTTCAACCCTTTTTTGATCCACAGACAATCTTTTAGCATAGGCTTCAAGATCACCATTGTGAAATAAAGCTGTTTGAACAAGCGAGCAGGTAATTAGGCCATGTGTAGCATGAAAAAAAGTTGCCTGTCGATCGGCGTAAAGAGGCGCAACGATCTCTTTTGACATATTTTTTCTTAACTCACGTTCTGCCGTTTTAGGCAGACCAAATCGATATTCAACTTTAATAACACTTTCTTCGCCTGTATCTAATTGTGTGATTTTAAAATTTTGTGCATTAGCACCACCTAAATAACTAATTGAATTATTACAAAAAAAATTATTAAAATATTTAGCTTCTTCACTCTTATCATCGGACGTATAAAGTTGGCTCAATGAATGGATATCTAGATTCGCGCCATGGGATAACAACTCAAGAATCTGGGCTACTTTTTGTGGCGACATCTCTGATAATAATTCATTAAAAGTGCCGAACTGCTCAATTGGTAAAGATGAATAGTGCTCCGAAGCAGGTAATTCATGCTGAAGAAATGTTTTTTGGATTTTTATCTGATTAAACAAATCAACGTGAATATTCCTTTGAAAATCAGGAAGAATGCTCAATATTCTTCCATTATATGAATCTTGCAATGATTGATAAGTCGATTGTATTTGCTTAAATAAGTTTAATTTATCTTGAGAAGTACGTTTTTTATTGTACAGATCAATTAACTGATTTAGAAAATCAATTTTCGAGTTAATATCTGCGACTGTGGTCTCTAACCGTTCATAACCTGCTTTTCTTATAAAATCAGCAGGTACGGAAATTTGACCAACAGGAAACATAGATAAGTCAGTCTCAACTTCGTCTCGCTTACGTTTTACCACTTTGGATTCATCAATCTAATGAACTTATTTTAGTATTAGTAGTAAAAAGATAAATAGTCAAATTTTATACAGAACTGGGTATCCTGTCACAATCGCCGGGTAAGTGCCTGTCACGCAGCTCGGACTAATCCGAGCTGCGCGCGTAAGCAAGCGGAATTATTTCGATATTGGATTGCTAAGGTGGCTATGTGGCGATTGGAATC
>JAJZSG010000069.1 GCA_021849905.1 Pseudomonadota bacterium | reverse complement strand
GTGCTTTTTCACGCATCAGACGTCAATTTAATGTCGAGTTGGGACAATTTGAAGGCGTTCAAGAAAAACTGGCTGAAATTGCAGGTTTAAATTATTTGGTGAATGCTACGCGTTTACTGACTTTGGCAGCTGTGGATGATCATAAAAAACCGTCAGCTGCATCAGCCATTACTAAATATTTTAATACGGAGCTTGCGCGCATTGTCATCAATAATGCGATGGATATTCATGCTGGTCGTGCGGTAGTGGTTGGTCCGCGTAATTATCTGTTTAATTACTATCAAGGCATACCCATTTCCGTGACTGTTGAAGGCGCTAATATCATGTCACGCAACCTACTTATTTTTGGTCAAGGGTCAATGGCTTGTCACCCTTATGTGCGCGATGAGTTTTATGCGATATCAAGTGGTGATAAAGCCGCGTTTAGGCCGTTGATATGGAAGCATATACATTATTACCTACGTAACAAAGCCAAGGCCATATGTACTGCCTGGACCGGCGGATTTTTAATTTCAACACCTAAGAGTGCCTTAAAACGGCAATATCAGCATTTATCCCGCTTAAGTTATGCCTTTGCCTGGTTGGCTGATTTATCGTTGATCTACTTAGGGGGTGATTTAAAACGTAAAGAGCGACTATCAGCGCGACTTGCTGATGGGATGTCTTATCTTTATATGGCCATGGCAACATTGCGTTATGCTCAACGGCATGACGAGCACGTAGATCAACGTCTTCATGCCCAATGGGCTGTTGGCTATTGTTTCTATCATGCGCAAAAATCCATGATAGCGTTTTGTGATAATTTTCCCTCTCGCGTTTTAGGACGATTAATCCGATACGTTGTGTTCCCATTTGGTCAAACGATGCGTTATCCCAGTGATAAACTGGATTATAAGTTGGCAAAACTGATGACCCGGAATAATGATTATCGCAATCATCTACTAAAAATGATTTATTTAAGTGGTGATGCAAACCAACCCATTGATAAAATGGAGCTTGCGCTACAATCTATTTTGTCTAACGGCCCTCTTTTTAATAAAATTGCGGATCTGAAACGATTTAAATCGGTGCATTTGGTTGAAAAACTTGCAGAAAAACTAGCCCAAGGGGACATCACGAAAGATGAAATGAATACCTTGGTTGATATTGAAAAAGCGCGATGGGATGCCATTCAGGTTGATGAGTTTTCAAAAGACTCTATGCATAAAAAAGCGTTTAAATCAGTAACGGATAGCTTAAAATCCCCTTTCGTTGATTGATAATAAGGATTTTTATGAGTCGCTCAAAATTATCCGAAGTCAAAGCATCAACAGAGATCTTTATATTGTCTTCAGAGTCTTTAAAAAAAATTCTTGAGGTTGCAGGAAATCGTGTTGAAGTTTTGGAGTATTTTCAAACCTCCTTGAAAGAAAAGATAGCAAGGAATCCAGATTACGAGAAGCTTTTGCTCGAAGTGGATGCCCTGGTTAACAGTGCTAGGTATCAAGATGATGAAAAAAATAAACTACCCCTTTGGTCTGGAAAATCCGATCTTCCAGAAATATTGCGTGCGTCTTTTGATAAATCAGAGTTTACCGCATTCCAAGAATTTTTAGTTAGTCAAGAGATTGGTCAGCTAAAATCAAAATCCATAACTATGGACTACGCCGTTAACGAGGAATCAGCAGAATATTTACGGGGTTATTCAGGAGATAATTTGACAGATAAAGATATCCATGTCATGGATACATTGTTTAATGCGTGGCTTTCAAAACAAGATATGACGATGCAAGGTGGTATTGTTTATGTCGCGACAAAAGACGGCGAGCCTGTCAAAAATGCAGATAGCAAAAATACTGCTAAAAATTTAAACAATTTGTTTCTGGATAAAGAGCTTGGGTTTGCTGCTTATGTTGCAAAAAGTGGCGCCAAAATTGAGTTAACTCTTCAAAAAAGAGTCTATCCCACCCCAACTCAACAAGATGGACCGTCTTAAATGGACCGTCTTAAATAATACTTTTTTCTAATTTAAATTTGCGAGTCTAAGTCTTTCCGGCTCGCCAATATCCATCCATTTCCCATTATAAAGCTCCCCTGTTACAAGACCCTGTTCTGCGAGTTGACGCAACAATGTTGTAATTGAGTATCGACCATATTTCTGATTTAAAAATAATTTTGGCGAATAACAGGCAATTCCTGTAAAGGTATAAGACCTGTTTTCATTACTCAGCGTTCCTTGTGCTGTTAAACTAAAATCGGCTTTTGAAATATAAGCTGGCTTATCGATTAATACCAAATGCGCGAGACTATTACTTGGCAATTTTAGATTTGCAAAATTATAATCGGTGAAAATATCGGCATTTACGGCTAAAAATACGTTATTGCCTAACAATGGAAGTGCGTTAACGAGGCCTCCCCCGGTTTCTAGGCCACCCGGCGGCTCAGGCGCATAATCAATATTTATGCCGAAGCGCGTGCCATTTCCCAAATGCTGTCGAATTTGCCCGCCCAAATAGGCGTGGTTAACGACGAGCCTATCAAATCCAGCTTTAACTAGATTGTTAACATGATGCTCAATCAGGGGGATATGCTGAACCGTGCATAATCCTTTGGGTATCAGGTTCGTTAAAGGCCTTAATCGTTCTCCACGACCGGCAGCTAAAATCATGGCGGTTTTCATGATAGGGTTTTCTCTAAAAATAAGGGGCGTATTTTTCGGTCTAGAAAATGATAAAAAGGATGTAATTCGACATGGCTTTCAGTGCAGGATAATGCATAGTTAAACGTTAAGGGCAAATCTTTTAAATAGCCCGGCTTGTTATCACGCAAATGTAGGCGACAAAAAACGCCTAAGACTTTTAAATGCCGCTGCAAACCACATAAATTAAAAGCACGCTGAAATTCAGATAAAGAACCGCGGTTTTCAGCATCTAAACGGTTGTGGAAGTCTGCAAGCCATTGTGAGATTTTCTCTGGTGGCCATTGAATGTAGCAGTCTTTTAACAGGGATACCAAATCATAGGTTCTTGGGCCAACCATTGCATCTTGAAAATCAATTACACCCAATCGGTTATTTACCAGCATTAAATTACGTGAATGGTAATCTCGATGAATAAAGACCAGGGGTTCTTTTGAAATTTCATTCGTCAGCCAGTCAAAGCTCTCCTTTAAAAGCTGTTCTTCGTCCGTCGTGAGTTCATAGCTCAGATAAGCGTTTAAAAACCAGTTATGAAAAAGCTCTAATTCGTTTAACATAAACGTTTTATCAAATGCAGGAAGTTCTAAAGGATTAACAGGTATTTTCTGAATCTGATGTAGGGTTTCAATGGCTAATGTATAAAGCTTATCCGCATTATGAGGTTCAAGCGTATTCAAAAGTAATTCATCGCCGAAATCTTCAAGCAATATAAAGCCCTGTGATGAATCTATGGCATAGATTAAGGGTGAATAGATGTTGTTATCGTTTAGTATTTTTGTAAGATGAACAAAAGGTGCAATGGTTTCTTTGTTCGGTGGCGCATCCATAATAACGCGAGTTAAACCGTTACTATGCAGTCGAAAATAACGTCTGAAACTTGCATCGCCTGCAAGAGGTTCAATCGTATAGGGCATATCGCCCATGACGGTTTTTAGCCAGTCATTCAGTGCCTTAAGTCTATTTTGCATGGTATACTGCCTGCCCGTGATAAGCCTGCGTGATATGATAAGGCATTTTAGTGGCGTTGAATATTAAGTTTTATATTACTTCAGTATGTTTTGGCCTGTTGGCAATAGGGTTTAGTGCTGCGAACCCAATTGGTGAAGCACCCGAGGTGGTTATTGATCCAGTACAAGCCTGTGTGATAAACCCTAATGCTATTCTAACTGATGCGGTTCGTTTTAAAATTGCTAAATGCTTAGGCTGGCAAGCAGATGAATCAAACGCAGTTTGTCATGGTTTTTATCAGCCAACTCACATGACGGCACTTGATGATGCGGATGAAACGCAGATTATGGCTGACAGAGTATCTATTTATCCCGTGGGTCGTTCGGAATTAACGGGGCACGTCACGGTTCGTCAAATGCAGCGCGTCGTTAATGCAGAAACAGCATATGTTTATCGTGATCTGAAAACCAAACAAGTGACTCAAATCGAGCTTCTAGGTCAGGTCCGTTATATCGAACCTGATAAGCTTATGATTGCTCAACATGCGTTGATTAATCCAAATGATAAATCAGGTCGTGTTGATGATGTATTATATCGTTTTAATGTCAAACGGTTAGCGGCACGTTTACCTGCCTGGGGTCGTGCTCGGGTAATTGAGCGTTTTGCAAATCAAGACTATTTACTCAAGAAGGCAACCTATAGTACCTGTGCGCCAGAAGATAAGTCCTGGCAAATTGAAGCGGATGAAATCGCCCTTGATCATGCAAATAAAATGGGTATTGCAAAACACGCATTATTGCGTGTATCCAATCTACCGGTGTTCTACACGCCTTATTTAAGTTTTCCGACGTCTCGTGACCGCAAATCAGGGTTTTTAATGCCGATATATGGGTATTCTAACGTCGGAGGATTTGATTTAGCCCTTCCTTATTATCTGAATATCGCACCCAATTACGATGCAACCCTGGTTCCTCACGAATATACCTTGCGCGGTACGATGATGGGTGGGGATTTTCGTTTTTTAACGCCACACTCAGCCGGTACTGTAAGTGCCAATTTTTTACCCCATGACCGCGCATTCAGTCATTTCCTCGCATCAAACCAAGATAGATATCCCACGTTAGACGGGTTGTCAACCAATCGATGGTCATTTTTGTTACGTGAAGGTACGAATTTCACCCAAGATTTACGGATGTCTATTCATTACCAACAAGTCTCAGATGATTATTATCTACAGGATTTTAGTAGTAATTTAGCTGTTTTGACTGAAAATCAACTATTGCGCCAAGGTGATTTAACCTACACGACTGATCGATGGTTATTCCGGGGGATGTTACAAAGTTATCAAACGCTTCATCCGATTAACCAGTCTGCCGTTTCTGATGCTTATGAGCGTTTGCCACAGTTACAAGCGGTTGGTTCATACACGGATTTACCGATGCAGGCTAATTTTCACATGCTAGGTCAGTTTGATTATTTTCATTGGCCTAATGATATACAGCCTGTTCCACAAGGGCCACGCTATCATTTAAATCCTAGCTTATCTTTTCCTCAAATAAAGCCTTGGGGTTATCTAACACCAGACGTGCAACTGGTTGAAAACTACTATAATTTGTATTCTGGAAACCTGTACGCAGAGAATACGTTTAACCGGACTATTCCTCGGTTTAGTGTGGATAGTGGGTTGATTTTTGAGCGTTCAGGGCGCTTGTTGGGGGGCGCCTATACACAAACATTGGAACCGAGGCTCTATTATCTTAATGTGCCCTATCAAAACCAAAGCCTTGTGCCGGCATTTGATTCAGCTTATATGATATTTAATACGGAGCAATTATTTCGTAATAATCGTTTTTCAGGATTTGACCGCATTGGGGATGCAAATCAGTTGGCCTATGCAGTGACATCACGTTGGATATCAGATGAAAATGGTCGAGAAAAAGCAAGCTTTACTATTGGCCAATTACGCTATTTTAGTACGCGACGTGTTAATTTATGTTACGCCACAGACGGGGTTTGTTTGGATGACCCATATGCTTTAGGTTATTTGTCACCAACCGCTGATTACTCCCCCGTTGCAACCCTTACAACGTTTAACATTAATCAAGCCTTAAGTGTACGCGGTGATTATGTTTGGGATACGTATTCACAGAGCACCTACAATGGAAATTTAAATTTACACTATAACCCTGCACCAAATCAGATGCTTAACGTGGGTTATTCTTATTTGACTAATGGCAATGTGGTTGTTCAGCGCCAAGTTTTTCAAAATAAGCCACTTCATCAAGCAACCATTGCTTACGCTTGGCCCTTTACCGAGAAGTGGAGCAGTTTAGGTGCTTATAGCTATAATATCAGTGAAGGCTATAACATGATGACTTTTGCCGGTTTGCAATATGATAGTTGTTGTTGGGCATTTCGTTTGTTAGGTGGTCATACATTTAAAAATTTATCTCCTGGCGCATTAGCGCCGCATTATAATAATAATGTTTATTTTCAAGTGTTGTTGAAGGGGTTAGGTTCTGTAGCCATTAGTGATCCTGCCAGCACCATTCAAAGTTACTTACCAGGATATCCTAATATATTTCATCGATAGGACTCTGTTGGCTTGTATTTTTTGCGAAAATGACCTAAATTGCACCATGAATAAGTCTTTATAACTGGTATATATATATATATGCAAAAAAAGATGCGATTTTTTCTGATATTGCTGCTCATTCTGCCCATGATTTGCTTTGCAGAATCGCTTGATAAAGTGGTTGCAGTTGTTAATGACGATGTCATCACCGCCAGTGAACTGGCAACACAGATGAAGGTCCTGAAGCAGCAGATTATTGCTAAAAATATGCAGATACCTTCGGACGCGGTTTTGCGTAAACAAGTTCTGCAACATTTGATTGATGTTGATTTGCAATTACAACTTGCGAAAAATAATAACATTACCATTGATAGTACGGAGTTGGACGAAACCATCGCAAAGATTGCTGCAGATAACAACATTACATTAACGCAAATGCGTGAAGAGCTCGCAAAGCAAGGATTAAGCTGGGAAAGTTATCGGGAAAACCTTCGTAAAGAAATGCTAATTAGCCGTATACAACAGCGTTCCGTCAGCAAAGACGTGGTTGTTTCAGCACAGCAAGTTAACGATTTCTTGAAAACATCACTTCAGACGGAAAAAACACAGCAACTTTTTCATATTCAAAATATTGTTATTCCTTTGCCAGAAGCACCAACAACCGCCCAGTTAAACAAAGCGCGCACTAAAGCTAATGCGTTGCTGAATAAAATCAAGCATGGTAGTGACTTTAATCAATTGGCGATCGCCGAGTCTAGTGGTGAATATGCTTTGGAGGGGGGCGATCTGGGAGAGCGTCATTTGGCTGAGTTGCCTGATGTGTTTGCCAATCAGGTTATTTCCATGAAAGTAGGCGAGGTGGCGGGTCCTATTCGAACGGGAAATGGTTATCAACTCATCAAGCTGGTTTCTGTTAACGAAAACAAAGTGTCCCATCAAGTTACTAAAACACACGTTCGACATATCCTGTTAAAACAGGATGCAAACATGACTTCAGTTGAGGCTGACAAGCAAATTAATAATCTATACCAGCAATTAAAATCAGGAAAAGATTTTGCGTTAATGGCTAAACAATATTCGCTGGATGCGGCAAGTGCTGTGAATGGTGGCGATTTAGGTTGGGTTGTTCCCGATGAACTAGTCCCTGCATTTGCCGAAGCAATGAATGCACTACCGCTTAAGACGGTCAGTAAGCCTGTTAAATCACCCTTTGGTTGGCACTTAATAGAAGTGTTAGAGCGCAAAACGGTTGATGATTCCGATACGTTTAAGCGTCAACAGGTTAGACTTTTGTTGCAGCAAAGAAAATTCCAGGAAGCGGTGCAAAATTGGCAACAACATATTCGAACTGATGCTTACGTGAATATTCTGGAAAAAGAGTTGGCGTGACTGGTGGTTGATATGGATAAAAAACCGTTTTTGGTGACGAGTGGTGAGCCTGCCGGTGTTGGCCCTGATATTTGTCTAGCCCTTGCAGCCCAAAAGTTGCCAGTTGTGGTTGTCGGTGATAAAGAATTATTAAGAGACCGCGCTAAACAACTTGGATATGCGATTACTTTTCATGATTACCAGCCCGATATAGTACCAAAAAATCAGCTAAATCATTTAACTGTTTTATCTATTCCTTGCCTCGAAAAAGTTGTTCCAGGCCAACTTAACTCGATGAATGCAGCTTATGTTGTTGAGATGCTAACGACTGGGTTGACACGTTGTTTATCCGGTGAGTTTGCGGGATTAATAACAGCTCCTGTTCACAAGGCTATTATCAATCAAGCTGGATTTACCTTTTCTGGTCACACGGAGTTTTTTGCAGAAGCCTGTCATGTGAAAACAGTTGTTATGATGTTGATGTGCGATGCAATGAAAGTTGCTCTTTTGACGACGCATCTGCCATTAAAAGACGTACCAAATGCTATTACCGCTGATTTAATAACAGATGTTATCAGGATACTACATACGGGATTGCAACGAGATTTTTCCATGAAAAATCCGCTGATTTATGTGGCAGGCTTAAATCCTCACGCTGGCGAAGGCGGTTATCTTGGACGTGAAGAAATAGATGTCATCACGCCTTGTATAATAGCATTACAACAAGAAGGTATTAATGTACAAGGTCCTTTCTCTGCCGATACCTTGTTTACAATGAGTCGTGCAAAAACCTGTGATGCCTTTCTTGCTATGTACCACGATCAAGGGTTGCCAGTGTTGAAGTATGCCGGTTTTGGACAAGCCGTTAATGTGACACTGGGCTTACCCATTATCCGTACCTCGGTAGATCATGGTACAGCGCTTGAGCTAGCCGGCTCAGGTCTAGCTGAATCAGGTAGCCTATTGGCAGCGGTTAATACAGCGATGACAATGTTTGGGTATCACCGATGAATACTGTATCAGTGATCGCTGCCGTAGATGAAAACTATGGCATAGGAAAAGATAACCAATTGCTTTGTCATTTACCTGCTGATTTAAAGCATTTCAAGCAATTAACATTGGGAAAGCCTGTCATTATGGGGCGTAAGACTTTCAATTCAATAGGAAAGCCTTTGCCGGGTCGATTAAATATTGTTGTTAGTACTCAAATAACATCAATTAATGGTGTGACCACGGCGAATTCATTAAAACAAGCATTTGAATTGGCGTCAGATGCACCAGAGATTATGGTTATCGGTGGGCGTACGATATTTGAAGAAGCGCTTTTATACGCGCAAAATATTTATCTAACGATTATTCATCATCAATTTTCAGCGGATGTTTATTTTCCAAAACTCGATAAAACTAAATGGCACTTGCTTAGTGAGATAGATTATCAATGTGATGCAACAAATGCTTATAATATGACATTCTGCCATTATGAGCGCGTTTAAAACAAAAAGAAAACTTGTGTTTCTAATAAACTCGCTGTTAAGTAAATATTATCAAAACAATAAAAAAAGTGTTTGACAAAGGGGTGTAGATGAGTAGAATACGCAGCACGCCTTTGGGGCTTGAGTTCATTAAGAAGAAGAGAAGACAAACTGTGTGGGCGCTCTGGATATAACTGAGTGCACAGAAGTAAACAGTAATAAAGTCAGTCGAAAGATTGAGAAGGTATTAAACTGAAGAGTTTGATCCTGGCTCAGATTGAACGCTGGCGGCATGCCTAACACATGCAAGTCGAACGGCAGCACGGTCTAGTTTACTAGGCGGGTGGCGAGTGGCGGACGGGTGAGTAATGCGCAGGAATATGCCTTAAAGAGGGGGATAACTTGGGGAAACTCAAGCTAATACCGCATAATCTCTGAGGAGAGAAGCTGGGGACCTTTAGGCCTGGCGCTTTAAGATTAGCCTGCGTCCGATTAGCTAGTTGGTAGGGTAAAGGCCTACCAAGGCGACGATCGGTAGCTGGTCTGAGAGGATGACCAGCCACACTGGAACTGAGACACGGTCCAGACTCCTACGGGAGGCAGCAGTGGGGAATATTGGACAATGGGGGCAACCCTGATCCAGCAATGCCGCGTGTGTGAAGAAGGCCTGAGGGTTGTAAAGCACTTTCAGTGGGGAGGAGGATAATTAGGTTAAGAGCTA
>JAJZSG010000068.1 GCA_021849905.1 Pseudomonadota bacterium | reverse complement strand
TTCCGATCTGACAACAGTTTATTCCAGTGACTGATGGTGATAAAAAGCCGTTGATTGTCGACTTGCGACAGATGAATGATGTTCGAGTGAATACCGAAGATAAAGATAAACCCTACGCATGGGTGGGCGCTGGTACGCTTTGGTCCAAATTACAAGTGGAAGCCAGTAAACAAGGAGCTGCGATTAAGGTGATGCAAGCCTCTAATGTCTTTTCGGTTGGGGGCTCTATCGGTACCAATATTCATGGCTGGGATTATCATGCTGGAATGCTTTACAATTGCATTGAGGTTATGGAAATTGTGGATGCAAATGGTTACATACGATTACTTGATCCTACAAAAGAGGCGGATGTTAACCTGTTTAATATGATAAACGGTGGCTATGGTCTTTATGGTATTGTGACTTGTGTCAAAATGAAACTGGCAATCAATGAGAACTTGACGCGTGAAACGGTAGATGTTGCACCCAGCGAATATCTTGATTATTTTAATCGAGAATTACGACACGATGAGTCTAAAGTACTGCATTTGTATCGTTTGTCATTAGACCCCAACGCTCCGTTGAGTCAAGGGTTCACTGAAACCTATGCTCGCACGGATGGGCAGCCTGTTATACAGGAAAATTTAGATACAGAACCTGAAAAAGGCACTCGTTTTCAACGCGTCATGATTAACGTTGCGCGACGTTTTCCTTGGGCAGTGCGTTTATGGTGGAATAATGAGCATCAAGAGTTTCTGGATGAGCATCCAACTGCAACCCGAAACGAAATCATGCAAGCTCCGATTAATGCGATGTTTAATTCGTCAGTCAGTGAAGGTGAATGGTTGCAAGAGTATTTTATCCCCGGTGAATCGTTAGCTGATTTCCTGAATGAGTTTGGAACTATTCTTAAAGACAGTCAGGTTGCACTGTTAAACGCAACAGTACGATTTGTTAAACAAAATGACAAAAACCCATTATCTTACGCACACGATGGTGATCGTTTTGCGGTGGTGATTTGTTTTAATCAATCGTTGCAACCGGAAAAAATTATCCAAGCTAAAAAATGGTTGCGTCAAGCGCAAAAGCTGTCGGTTGAAAAGGGCGGATCATACTATCTTCCGTATCAACATGTATCATCTCCAGAGGTCTTTGAGCGTTCTTATCCGCATGCACAAAAAGCGCGAGACTTTAAACAAGCGATCGACCCCAATAATCATTTTGCAAGTGGTCTGCATAAAACATTTCTTGCTCAAAAACCAACTTCTGCACCCCTATTCATTCATCAAGTGATTAAAAATCCCCCAACGCGAGAGCAATTTAAAGGCTTTCTCAATACGATTTTACAGCGTCTTGATTCTGAAAAATTATATCGCTTACTGGATGACATTTTAGAATACGAAGATTCTCACGAGGGCATTTATCGCGAATTATGCAGTCGCTTGCCTGAAGTGATGCCGTCTGCAATGGGTGATATAAGAAACAAATTAAGTTCGTTGGCGGCAATCAAAAAAGATTTAGGTGATCAGGCACGAGCACTACTTCCTGCTAATTTTGAGATCGATGGCGATATTCTAGAATTCGGCTCGCCCGGTCGTTATGCAAAAGGATTGGCTGAGCATTACAGACACTCAGGTCAAATCATTGCGGTTGATGATGCCCCCACGGCTTCATTTATGCACTATATCGATGCAGGCACAACGCATCCTTATGACAAGTACATGCATCTTGATTATAGCAACATGGATTTAAGTTCTATCGGTGATAAAAGTGTCAAAGTCATGACCTGCTATGTTGGATTACACCATTTTAGAGATGAGGCCTTAGAGCGATTTTTAACCGATGTTAAACGCATTTTAAAAGACGATGGCCATTTCTTGTTAGTGGATCATGATATTGATAATGAACAAACACTGGCGATGGCGAATATGGCTCATATGGTGTTTAATGCTGTGAATGGCGTGCCTTTGCAGGATGAACTGACCGAAATCCGTAATTTCCAGCCCATGACCTATTGGCAGCAAAAACTACTTGAAAAGGGTATTCCTTGTGAGATCCCGAATCAAGCGATGATTCGTCAGGGTGATCCGACTCGAAACCAGATGATTATGTGTAAAAATACAACAGTTCAGCTTGAAAACCGATCTGTATTCGCGCCAATAATTGCTGATGAGGAAGAAGAGAAACAATCCGATGAGGCAGGACAACGCGTTTTTGCAAGTAGACCTGTAGTTGATAGTTCTGTCGCCACATCAGATTTCACGCTATTTGCTAACAGTAATCCGACACAAAATAATGACAATCAAGCCGCACCAGAAGGGGATTCAAGGCCTGTGTCTGGGTTGTAAACGAATTTGATCAAATGACATCCAAACAGGAGATGTGAAAATGCCATTTAAATCATTTGTTTTAAATCCGGATGCCATCCGACGAATTGTATTCGCCGGTTTTGGCGTGAAAGGCATTGGGTATTCTGGGGCTTATCAAGCCATGGATGAAACCGGTGTTGTAAAGGACGCACAGCAGGTGAGCGGGTCGTCATCAGGAGCAATCTCTGCAGCCATGATGGCTGCAGGTGTCAAGCCACGACAATTTCGTGAACTCATGACAAACGTTAATTTGGCTGATTTATCAGGGGCACCCTCCTGGAGTTTTTTTAAAAAAAATCCGGTGGGATCATGTCCTCTATCAACCTCAGGGCAGCCTTTAGAGCTATTTATCAAGCGCAATTTACTTAATTCGGTTAACGAATTTTTAAACAGTCAAAAACACGCACTTGAAGATAAGCCTGAGTTGCAAGTGTTGCGCACGGCCTTGAACGATAATCCTAATCGTGGAATTCATTTTATTGATTTGGTTCATCTTCATCAGTACTTTCCAGAACAATTCAAGCCTTTAACGGTGAATGCCGTCCAATACCCTAACGGTGAAGTGACGATATTTAACGCTCAAAATACACCAAATCTTGACGTTGCTAAAGCCTGTCGCGCTTCGGCTTCTGTGCCAATCCTGCTTGAGCCTGCTGTGATTGATGGAAAAGGGTATTTGGATGGTTCTTTATTCGATAATATTCCCACAGACTATTTTGGTGATAGAAACACATCACAAACGCTGATTTTTTGTTTTGGTCAAGGTCAAAATCCAACGTTTAACTCGGTGCATCAAGCGTTATATGGCTCGCAATCTACTCGCGCTGCTAATGCACGATTGTATCAACCCAGTCTTTCTGATTATTGCTTATCAAATTACGCGCCCAAGATATTGATAGGCCTTAATCTGCCCTATCTTTACACTGATCGAGATGAAACGGTTTTTAGGCGATTGAAACATGATTATCCTCTGCGGACGGTCATGCTACAAGCTCAGGATATGCAAGCCTTTGATTTTGAAAAATCAAAACAGTTCGCCAGAGAACTAAATGCGTTTGGTTATCTGGATACCATGCAATTTATTATTCAGCATGATTTGTATGATTCAGACCAATTCAATGCTGCAGACTATTATGCCGATTATAACGCGACATTTAAAATTATTTATCGAGCCTATTTGGTTGCGGCTATTAATAATCCAGATGAAGACCCTTTATGGTTGGCAATCACAGCACTTGAACATGAAACGCCTAAACGTCACGCAGACGTTGTGCAACGAGAATTATTCCAATTGATAAAATCCTTCGCTGAGCGCGATTGGACTAAAGCGCCTGCCTTTGCATTAGTTCGATCGTATGAATATCGCCATGATTTAATTACCCTGAACACGTTGACAGATGAAATTGACAAAATCACTAACTCAGAATCTAAATCCAACTCGATACCACAACAAATCGTGTTGGGTTTAGTGTTATATGCCTCTGTTCACTCTGGTTTGGTAAGCCCTAGTTTGCTCGCCTATGCTCAGCAAAGATTTGCGCAAAAAAAATCACCTCAGCGGTTATTACTTACCGAAGTGGAACTGTCAAAATTAGTGAACGATTCTTTGCAAAACAATCATAAACAATCTCCATAGCATACTGATTAAAATATATTCCTTTTCACTAGGTTTAAGATGGCCTGCGGAGCTACGATTTGCAGATTTGCATAAAATGGTTTCATCGTGCTATTATTGTTCAATAAAAAAACGGCAAAACATTTTGTGAGTCAATATGACAACGTTACAAGACATACTAGCGCAGTTAACGAGTCCCTCCAGTCAATCAATGAGTATTCAAGATTTAATAACATACATGAACAATGCGCATTCTATTTTTGTGTCATTACAACTGAAAGCCTATACTGAAATAGCTGAAATGGATGAGGCTATAATTGATATCAGACGGGCAAAAGACAGACTTCAAGCATGCGAATCAATTTCTAATTATCTTCGTCGTTACATCCAGCTGGTTAATACGTTGGGCAGTGCTCAAGCTCATATTCAAGTGCAACGAGACATGATAAGCAGTTTCTCTAATCGTATGCAAGGCTTGGTGACAGTGGGGCTCTTACCGAATGCATGCAAAGATATTCATTCACGTGAATTAGCGATAACGCAATACCGAGAAATTCTAGAAGAAATACAATCATTGAAAAATGCATTGGGTGATTCATCCATCAGTGGCTGTGAATCGAAAATAGCTGAATTGAGGGATTTGTATTCATATGAGCACAATACGATTTATCAAATCTATCGACGATTTGCTGAAAATTTAGATAAATTAACGGCTTATGATGATGTTCAATCCTTTGAGCGGAATTCAGATATGAGTACCCTCAATGACATGTCACCCCAACAATTTATAGACGTACATCACCATTATGTATTGGCGTCACAACACAGGTATGACTTTTTTGATTCAAAATTACACCTAATTCATGTTACGGTTTACTTCGCTCAACGTCATCCAAATCAGATCTCGTTATTATACGGTATTTTACAACACCTTCGTACGATTAAGTTTAGAGAGTACTCATTAAGTTATATTCATCAAGTACAGACACTGATTTATACTATCAAAACTAATTTAATTCAAAATGGCCCTCGAATCATAAAGGATCGGCACGGAACACCAATTGAATTGACGCTTGAATTAATGCAAGCCTATGAGCAAGCTTTTGATAATCACGCCGCTACGTTAAAACAAGATAATCCCTTTCTTTTGTTAGATTCATCAAACACAGCGTCTCATAAAGCCTTTAGTGTCGAGCTTTACAATTTACAAGTAACTATTGAACAAACCGTGGCGACCTGTCCTGATGAATTTAAATCCGCTTTTCAGAATATAGCCTACTATCTTCGGTTTTATCCGAATGCGTTTCCTCATCAAAAAAGTCTCTATTTGATTGAAGTAAAACGTATATTGAATGATGTCGTTGATTTGCAAAAACGTATAATAAATGCTGAGTTAAAGTCTTATCTTTCAAGCTTTAATCAACTCATTCTTCTGGAATTGGATAAAGAATCATTTATGCTTTTTGATACTATTCGATGTAAACAGATTATTAGCGAGCTTAAAAAAGGAACAATTAGCAATACATTAATGGTTTGGTTAAGAAAAGAAAAACTCATGCCTAAGCGGTTTGTGCAAGCTTTCCAAATGGACGATGTTGTTCAAAAAGTAGAGCCGGTTAATACGGCAGACAAACCATTGAGCGAAGCAGTCATGAGCTTAACAAGTACTGAGTTTTCTGATGATGATTCAGATTGGATATTAGTAAAGTATGGCCGTGTCAAGATGTCTAAACAATCCAAGAAAAACCCGTCGCCACCAATGAGTAAAAACAACAGTTCGTCCACTTTTTTTGGCAATGACTATACAAGAAAATCATCATCTTCGTTAATAGAAAATACAAAAGCAATTGAGCCATTTTTGTCTTTATCGACAACGAATATGGATTCGTCTAGCTCAATTGCAACAACATCTTCTCAAGATAATCTTATTTTGCCAGATGCGTCTTCATTCCAGCCGGATTTGCAACCAAAGCTCATTGTTGAGTTACCTCTGATTATTCAGGCCGGATTTCAACGCATTGATCAACATATGAGTTTTGTTATCGGTAGTTCCGTTTTAGATTTGATTCATGCCGTTGAACATCCACCGGTTAATTTACAAAAGGGACAAGACATCGATTTTGTATCTTGCAAACATCCCCGCCATCATTTTGGTACATTATTAAATTATCCGACTATGCCAGGGATTTTGTATGTCGATCGAGATAATAAAGATTATCTTTTAGAGTGTTTTGTTCCTCATGGAATAGAGGAAACCCATTTTTTTGTTCACGATCTGGAAACTCGGGATTTTACAATTTGTACACTTTATTGTAATCCTAAAGGAGAAATTTTTGATCCAACGGGTTTTGGATTGACGGATTACAAAAACAAGACGTTGAGATTGCATAAAGCTGCGCAAGCGGCTTCTTACTCAGAGGCTGTTCAAATTTCTATTCGGTCATTAATGGATGATCCTGTTCGAATTTTACGCCTAATGAAATACCTTGAAAAAGGTTATACCTTGTCTACTGAATTGATTGAGGCGTTGCAGGGTTTCACTTTGGAACAATCTCAGATGCATAAACCCCGTCTTTATGCGTCTGCTCGAAAGCTGCTTCAGACCTATTCTCCAGATTCAATTGTCGAAAAATTAAATCAATATGGATTATTGACTAAGTTGTTTGATATTGAAACAAATGTTGAAAATGATTTTGGACAACTATTCTGCAAAAGCAGGTAGATTGTTCGTTTTGAACATCGTTTCAACTACCAAAGTATTTGTTGATTAACTCGAAACTGGCGATGTTGTGTTTATGATTATAGAATAACTTATTGTTTTCTTTTAGATCTAATTGTGTTATTATATGTTTCTTATATTTATTTATAACGTTAAAAGGAAAATTTATGCCCGCAATGAATGATATGCCAGTAGTAAACGGTATACCGGTAGCAAACGATATGCCAGTAGCAAACAATATGCCAGCAGCAAATAACTACGCTGTAATCGATTTGTTAACAAATTCAGCAATAACTGGTGCCCTTACTAGTGGAATCGGATGTTTTTTTGCCCCGGCCAGTGCAGCGGCAGCGGGTGGTACGTTGAATGTGATGGTTGCATATGGATTAGGTGCTGCAATTACGACAATTCCGTCTAGTCTAGGACTGGTTGCAGCAAGTAGCGCATTTTTCATTGGTATGGCTACGAACAATTATGCCATGATGGGATTAGGTGCTGTGATTGCTGCCGTAGACATCGCGACAACGATTTATTGTGCTGCTGCTATAGGTGCGTCTATTATCGGTGTTGCGGTATCTCCAGTTTTGACGTGTGCGTTAGTTGGAATCGCTGCAACTGCATTAACAGGATTGCTTTTGACAGCGACGGCGGGCTTAGTAGTCGGTGCTGGCGTAGTAGGAATGATCAATGCGTATACACCGAATGTTTTTAATCCTTAATATATAAGTGATGCTTTACTGTCTTTAGGACATAAGCTACTGCCAGATTTTCAAAGATATTGATGTGGGTAGGATTTGTTTCAAAAAGTAATCGTCTTGTATTTCATTTTTATCGGTGATTAGTAAATCAATCTTCTGATCACCGATTAATTTTTTAATAGCCGCTAAAATATAGTGTTTTCTTTCACAAAGTTCATCATAAGAAAGTTACGAAAATCACCTGTAAAGCCTGGATCTTCAGAAAGGCAAAAAAACCTAAACAGTAGATTTTTAGTGGTGTTTACAGGATGATGCTTGGCATGATTGCTTTAAGGGTAAATGCCATGTTGGCGGTGCGTTCAAAAGAAAGAGAATTAATCGATCTAGGGCCTGAGTTTTATACGCCAGAGGAATATCAGGACTGTTTGAAAAAATTGTTTAAAGTCAGTCAATACCTTGGTTTTTTGAAGAGTAGTGTTCAGGCGCTAACCCGTTTTCCAGCGGATGCGTCAGTGATTGATGTTGGGTGTGGTGGTGGATTATTTTTATTAACCTTGAGTCAATATTTTCCCAAAATGAGGTTATTAGGGATTGATGTCTCAACAGCGGCTATTACAAGTGCAGAATTGGCGAAAGACGAATGGAAAAAGAAACACCCGAGTATTCAAGTTGAGTTTCAGTTGCAACCAGCGATGACGCTTAATCTAGCAAAAAACAGTGTTGATATTGTATTAACCACCTTGGTCTGTCATCACATGGATGATGAAGACTTAATTGGTTTTTTACAAAATGCGCATCAAGCTGCTCGTTGTGCGGTTATTATCAATGATTTACATCGGCATCCGATTGCATATGGGTTTTATAAGCTATTTAGTCCTTTATTGTTTCGTAATCGATTAATCACTCATGATGGGTTGATTTCCATCAAGCGAAGTTTTACTCGCGCTGATTTAAAACGAATCTTAAGCTTGGCAAACATTGCGTTTTATAAGATAACCTGGTGTTTTCCGTTTCGATGGCAGGTGATTTTATGGAAGACTTAGTGATTATTGGGGGAGGGGTTGCGGGTTTGAGTGCGTTGAATGCGTGCCTTGATAAACACATCTCCCCATTGTTAATTGAAGCCTCAACTATTGCAACGCCTAAAATGTGTGGTGAGTTTTTAGCCCCTCCCGTAATCAGCCAATTTAAACAATGGGAAATGGATTCCGTACAATCCATTAAACAGGTGCGTTTTCATTGTGGTGATAAAGTGCTGAGTAGCGTTTTCCCTAACGCTGCGGGTGCTTTTTCACGTCAGGATGCAGAGCGTGCTTTAGTTGCGCGTGCGAAATCATACGGTGGACGAATTATGGAACAGGCCTTAATCAAAACCTTGATTCCAGCGACGCAACATACGCCATACGTGTTGCATCTTCAGTCAGGTCAACGAATTGATGCGCGTGCCGTGATGTTTGCTACCGGACGATTTTTACAATCACCGATTAAGCCGGGTTACAGTCCTTTTATCGGGTTTAAAACACATATTCCCAGTATTATTCAATCGGAAACCTTGCTCATGTTTGGTTTTACGGGTGGCTATCTCGGTATAGTTCCTATTTCATCAACGTTGAGTAATCTAACTGCGTTGGTTCATAAAAATGTTATCCAAAAATCAGGCTCTAGCCCACTTTTTTTGGAACAGTTTATTCAGGCGCATGGTGCTGATCTAAATCGTCTTTTACCGTGGGAAGCCAGTCAATGTCTTGACTGGCTTCAAGGCGATGCACCGGTTTTTGGATTAAAAAATAGACCCAATTGGCCTCATGCTTACTCGATAGGTGATGCTTTCGCAAGCTTGCATCCGGCTATTGGCTATGGTTTTGCGCATAGTGTGACCAGTGCTTGTTTAGCCGTTGATTATTATCTTAAACGTGACCCGCTTGGTTATCATAACCATTTAACCCGTGCTTTACGGTCTAAACGCTTGATCGCAAGAGGCTTGCACCATCTATTACAAAGGCCGCGTTTAAGTCGAGCTGTTTCACCTTTACTCGAAACTCATGACGGAATGAGACGTCGATTATTCAAAATATTGGATTATTAATATGCACGCAGCAATTACTGCAATTGGAACAGCAAACCCTGCTTTTAAATCGCATCAAGACCATCTGGCTAACGTCATGGCGGATATGTTTCATTTAAATGCGACGCAAAAAAAAGTGTTACAACGCATTTATAAATCATCTGGAATCACAAACCGTCATAGCGTGTTAAGCGATTGTTGCAAGTTAGCCGGTGAGTTTGAGTTTTTTCCCAATGAGCCTCAGGTTGATTTTCCAACAACGGCCAAACGCATGGCGATATATAAAGATCAGGCCTTGCCTTTGGCTTTAGCCGCCATTGCGGATTGTTTGGGGACTAGGGCACCAGAAACTGTTACTCATGTGATTACGGTGAGTTGTACTGGAATGTATGCCCCGGGCTTAGATATTGAAATTGTAAAGGCATTGAATTTAAAATCATCTACAAAACGTACCGCCATTAATTTTATGGGGTGTTATGGCGCATGGTCGG
>JAJZSG010000067.1 GCA_021849905.1 Pseudomonadota bacterium | reverse complement strand
CCCCGCTTCGAGCAACTCCTCGGGGACGGCGCCCGCTGGGGGCTCGCCATCTCCTATGCCGTGCAGCCGGCACCGGAAGGGATCAGGTACGTGCTATGTTTTTATCTCATTGTAATATCGATAAAACAGACAGAATCAACCGCATCGTTATCGGTGTATTTTTACTTATCGCAACTTTAATTGGAATTAGCAAAACATTTTTTATCATTTTAGCACTGATTTTAATCGTCGAAGGGATTATCGGCTGGTGCTCTATTCCTTATTTTATTAAAAAAATTACATCTCGATTTAAACGCTGATTCAATGTGCATTATTATAACCTATTTCTATGCCCCGCGGTTTGTCCTTGAGAGATGGTCACAAAATGTGACCATCTCTCAAGGACAAACCGCGGGACAAAGACAACGAGTGAGTATTTACAATTTATGAACATAAAAATGGGTGACGTGTCCATTCTAATCTCAAGAAAACCAATTAAACATATTTACTTACGGTTTAATGCTTCCTCAGGATTACTTAACGTCAGCGTCCCGTTAAAACTACCGCTAAATGCTATACAATCACAGATTAACGCCAGACATGACTGGATTAATAAAACACATGCTCGCATTACCCAATCAGCTACTTTGCTTAATACAGATCAAACTCAAAACAATACTCGTTATTTCTTAGGAAAAAAGCATGAGCTAATTGTTCATAACAACACTCACCGGATGAGCGTCATTATCGAGGATGGGTCTATGCATCTTTTTTTAAAATTACATACAAAAGATACTGAAAACAGGATATTAAATGTTTGGTATAAAAAACAAATGCACGCCCTTTTACCTAAGCTCATTGAAAAATGGGAGTCAAGTATTGGTGTCTGCGTCAACGATTGGGGTGTTCGAGCTATGAAAACTCGCTGGGGATCGTGCAATACAATGACTAAGCGTATCTCATTAAATCTTAATTTAATAAAAAAACCCCTGCTTTGTTTGGAATACGTTTTGGTGCATGAAATGATTCACCTGCTTGAAGCTAGCCATAACAAGCGATTTTATGCACTCATGAGTCAATTCATGCCTGAATGGCGAGACCATCAAAAACAACTTGAGGAATGGTCTCGTATTGTAATCAACTAAGCATCGTCTCCATCCAACTGATGACGAATAGCACTAACATCCGCATCCAGGGCTTGTTGAATTAACTCTTTTAATGTTGATTCAGGCATGCCTCCGGCCTCAGAATATATGGCAATACCTTGTTTGAATACCATGAGATGAGGAATAGAACGAATTTGGAACAATTTTGCCAATTCGGATTCTTTTTCAATGTTGACTTTTGCAAAAACAATGTTGGGATATAACTCAGCAACCTTATCATATATCAAGGCAAGTTGTTTACAAGGCGCGCACCATCGTGCCCAAAAATCAACAAATACAAGTTGATTATGATTAATTAAATCTTCAAACGTATCGCCTGTTACATCCCTGACTGCCACTTGTGTGACCATAATCCATTACTCCCCAATGACCTGTAAAATTCGTTTAAAAATGGTATCGACATCTCCCTCACCTGATATTCGATGAAAAACAGGCGCTGAGTCATTTTTTTGTAACGCCCATTGTTGATAATAGTTGATTAAAGGCTCTGTTTGTTGATGATAAATGTCAAGACGTTTACGGATAATTTCTTCTCTGTCATCATCTCGTAATACAAGTGGCTCATCGACTTCATCATCCATACCCGCACGCTTTGGTGGATTATATTCAACATGATACACTCGCCCAGACGCAGGATGAACGCGACGTCCACTAATCCGCTTAACAATTTCATCGTCGTTAACTGCAACTTCGATAACATGATCTAGTGAAATTCCTGCTATTTTTAATGCTTCGGCTTGCGGAATTGTTCTAGGAAAACCATCCAATAAAAAACCCGCTTGACAATCATCCTGTTTCAAACGCTCTTTAACCAAACCAATCATAATGTCATCGGATACCAATTGCCCTGAATCCATGATTTTTTTAGCGCTTAACCCCAGTTCACTTCCTGCAGCTATTGCGGCTCTTAACATATCACCGGTTGATATTTGCGGAATATTAAACATTTTCATTAATTTCAATGCTTGTGTTCCCTTACCTGCACCCGGGCCACCTAATAATACTAATCGTTTTAATCCCATCATATACTCCATTTATGCTTATTGACACCTGGCTAACTGAGCTTGATATATCTGCGCTCGTGCTTTAACTTTTCGTGCAACAGGAATCAGCCAACTTTTTCTCAAATACGTTTTTTGTTGATAGCCACCTATTCCTTCATGATACGCAAGATACAGATTATAAGCATCATTTCGAGAAATTCCTGCACGACGATTAGCCTGATTAGCATACCAGCCTATAAAATCAACACCATCAGCAAAATCTTCGCGTGAGGCCCACCAACTTCCTGATGATTGTTTATAAAGCGCCCATGTACTTTGCAATGCTTGCGCGTAACCATAGGCAGTTGACGGTCGTTTCCAAGGGATAAACCATAACAGTTTTGTACGCGGTGGTTGAGCTTTAGCATCAAACTTTGATTCTTGATGAACAATCGCCATTTGAACAGCCACAGGAACAAGCCAACGACGTTGTACATCTAATGTATCTTTATGCCAACGAGGATATTGCTTAAATATTTGGCATATATTATTGACGTCCCTGGGTGGTACGCTAACGCAACCCGGTAGTAAAAGACAAAACAATGTCACGAAAAAAAACTTTTTAAATTTTAATATCATACTTCAGACGCCTGTATTTTTTGCTCTCCAAGGCAGAGTGCGATAAATATAATAAAAAAATAACCTGTAGCAGAATAAAATAATAGAGAATCTGATAAATTCCCTACAAGAAACGGAAGCAAAACAGCCATTGCAAGCGATCGATATGTCTTGAGTCGTAAACAACTATAAAATAAGCAACCAAAAAAAAGAGCCAGTGCAATACAACCCCATGCGCCTAACTCTGAAGCCATAAGCCAATATTGACTGTGTGGCTCTAAAAGATAAGGCCCTCGTGAAGGAATTGGATTTTCCTGATGATACAAATAACCAAAACTTGCTGTTCCATTACCAATAAAAGGATGCCGCTGAAAAAGTTTGTGGGCATAATCATGGAACTGAAACCGGAATCCTATTGACGTATCTTTTTCATTTTTTGAATATAATTTATACTCCGTTATTGCGCGGCTGAATGCGTCTTGCATAACTGGACTTTCGTAAAATGTAATGGCAAGTAAAAAACAACTCAAGAAAGCAGCGAACACCGCTTGACGCCATGAGAATGATTGAACGATCAAAAGACCCATGAGCAAAAGATAAATAACATAACCCGTTCGGCCATTATTAACAAATAACACATGATAACTAAACAAAAGCGTCAATAAACCGTAAGCAATACGCGCCTTACCCTGATGCTTAAGAAATAACAGACTTGATAGGTAGGCAGCAAAAGCCATCATATAACCTGTGATAATGTGATTCCGAAACACACCACCCGATTCAGTATTCACTGAACTGTAGTAACCCAAAGAAATAGCCGCCGAAGCAATGCAAGTCACCACCATAGCCAATAAAAATCCATGCAGGCCTAAGCGACGCGTTTTTTCGTCTTGAAATCCAACAACGAGAATGGGAAGAGAAAGTAATTTACTGTATTTTTCTAAAGAAATAAGTTTTTCATGCAAACTTGCCGGGCTCCAGAAAAACCCTACACATACGATAAAAAACAGACATAATGATGCAATAGACCAAGATCGAGTCAGGACAGTTGATAAATCCCGCCAGTATACGGGGGAGACAATAATCAATCCAACTGAGACTAGAATAAAAATACTTTTGGCAGTCGAGCTGATTGGCGTCGCTAGCAAGGATGCCGCCAAAAAAAAAGCGACCCATGATTGCGAATAGGCTTTTTTATCATGAAAAATACGTGAATAATTTTTAATTAACATGGACTTCATCTGTTCATTTCCTTAAGGAATGTCATTGATCTGGAGATCGGGGTATATTTGCTTTATTCCACGGTAAAAGGAACCGTGAGCATTAAATACAGCCATTAAAAACCCCGCCTTACCATCCATAAAACCCCACTGAAAAAAATAACAACGAATAAACATCCATATGGAGCTAAATATCGATATTGATAAGCTTGTTTTTTTTTTACTGTTTAATCGTGATTTAGCACTGTAAGACGAATATTTATTGATTTTATACAATGCATGGCTAACATCTTGAAACGAATGGTGCATAATCGGTATGACTAATTGACCTACTTTATAATCCGACGGCAAAATAACTTTCTCATGAACAATATCATCACTATATTGAGCTTTGTTGCGTTTGAACAACCGAATGTGTCGTTTAGGGCTTGACGAAAAACGCAGATATTTTCTATAAAAACACATTTGTATAGGAATACGATAGGCATCAAAAATATCAGATGATGTTCTCTCAATAATAGCGTGCTTCAAATCAGCACTTACCGATTCATCAGCATCAAGATTTAATACCCAATCACCGGTTGCATAAGTTAACGCACGCTGTTTTTGAACGCCATAACCCTGCCAATCGGTTGAGTAGACGTGTTTTGTGTATTCACGAGCAATAGATACAGTTTCATCACAACTTCCTGAGTCCAAAACAATTAATTCATCAGCCCATTTCACAGATTCAAGGCAATTTCTAATGTTTCGCTCTTCATTTTTAGCAATGATAATTACACTTAGCATACAATTAACGATCTAATTTTTAATTATTGAATTCTAACCAAATATACGTTTAATTGTAACCTAAATTGATAGTCAAAAAATAATCCTTGCAGACTCGTCTGAAACCATGGCGTGTTAACATTACCCACCGCAGTAATTTTTGAAAAACAGAACACGGACTTACGGTTGTAATTGTGGTGCCATATCTGATTGATTCAGTTGATTAAAAAGATAAGCACTAGTCGCAACGAGCAAAGTCATAACGAAAACAAAAGAATAATGACACGCTGCTTGTTTCTTTTCTGATTGTTTACCAAAAAAGGTATTTTTACATGAAGAAACAACCTTTTTATTGTTAGATTCAGTCAGCACGACCATTATTTTGGTATCTATATTGCTTAAGTTATCTAACAAACCATCAACGATTTCGCTCTTTGATAATTGCGACTCAGATCCGACTGGTGAGACGATCTCTTCGGACATTGTCGATGGTTCAGAAAACCAGCGTTCAAATTGCTTTTCAGGCTCTTTTAGATTAAGGCATCCTATACGTTGCTCCAAATGGTCTTCTCTTATATTAAATTCTGCGTCAATAATAAGCGTTTTTTCATCCGATAAACATGAGATTGTTTTAAGAAAGGCATGCTGATTTTCCTTGCTAATATAACCATGAACGTTACTGATGTACATGGTATCTAGGCATATTCCATTATTCTCTAAAAAGTGGTGTATCCTTTGGAAAACATGATAATGTGTAATGTCTGCTGTCAACACAACAATTTTATTTTTCAAGACTAGATGACGTATAAACTGGTAACATTCTTCATTGGCTAACCACCCTTCAGACAGTTGAGCATGCAAGTCTATCTCATTTTCAGGGAGCACAACATCATACTTAATATTTGGTGCATATCGAAGGGTATGCTTCAAAGGGACTTTCGATAAATAGGATCGATTGTAGTCAAAATCAAAAACACGGGTTTTCATTTGACGAATAAACGTTTCTCTATCTGCTGAATCAATGATACATTGGAAGGTATGATCAAAAAAGAGCGCAACTTCAGGATTACTGTCAAAAATAATTCCTCGTTCAGTACGACGAATCGCGATCACATCAAGGTTATACCATCCAGAAACACCAATATGACAGCTATTTTTTGACGCTTTAACTTGAGATAGCGTTTTATATGCCTTTTGGGTACCAATCTCATTCGACGTAATATTAACACCATATACACTTGAGTACGTGATAGATTGATAAGTGAAATTATCCAGCGTCCGAAACTTTTTGGATAAAGGATCTTCTTTCCCTAAAAAATTCAGACGCGAGATGGGTGGTTTTTTTGATGCCATGGGTATCGGTTGATTTTTAGTAAGTTGCGAAAAGGTATTAAACATCGATAAATTCCCTTATTACAAAAGGACTTTAGTATAACATAAAGAACAAAAAAAATACAAATAAATCGAATTGACATTCCTTTCGGTGCAAAATAGGCGTTATCGACAAGGTTGTGTATTTGCTTAATCGGTTTTTCCATTGGGTTCCATATATGTCAACAGATCTCAATGCTTTTAATTTAGCTTTATTTTTAACGTGAAAATCTCTATATGCCTCGGAGAAGCTTAGACACATAAGCTGAAGGGGGGAAACGATTACCAACACGCCCTAAAGTTCAGCTCAAATTAAAAATAAAAATTTAGACTTCATCTATGTGAACTTCTTTGAGTCAATGCCTTTTTAGAAAACACCCTCACGATGATCTTGATTATCAAAATATAATTTTCCATCTTTCATAATCAATGTCACATGCCCGCCGTTGGCTAATTTACCGAAAAGCAATTCATCTGCCAATGGTTTTTTAATGTTTTCCTGGATAAGTCTTGCCATGGGTCGTGCGCCCATATCCTTGTCATACCCATGAGTAACCAACCATTCTCTTGCAGATTTTTCAACGGTTAACGACACACCTTTATTACTTAACTGCTCTTCTAATTCCATAATAAACTTATCAACAACCAAACCAATCGTTTGCTCGTCTAATGTTTTAAAATTAATAATAGCATCAAGTCTATTTCTAAACTCGGGGCTAAATTGCCGTTTAATCACGTCAAGGCTATCATTGGTATTGTCTTGATTTGAAAATCCCATCGAGTTTCTGCTAATTTCAGTCGCACCGGCATTACTAGTCATGACCATAATCACGTGCCTAAAATCAGCGGGTCTACCGTTAGTATCTGTGAGCGTCCCGTGATCCATAATCTGTAATAGCAGATTAAATACGTCAGGGTGTGCTTTTTCAATTTCATCCAACAATACTACAGAATGAGGATGTTTGTTCACAGCCTCGGTCAGCAATCCACCTTGGTCATAACCAACATAGCCTGGAGGTGCTCCTATTAAACGAGAAACCGTGTGTTTTTCCATATACTCTGACATATCAAATCGCAACAACTCAATACCAAGTACATTAGCCAGTTGTTTCGTTACTTCTGTCTTACCGACACCGGTAGGTCCTGCAAACAGAAAACAACCAACGGGCTTCTCCTGCTCTCGCAACCCTGAGCGTGCCAATTTAATTGCTGAGGACAGTGCAGTAATGGCTTCATCTTGACCATAAACCAATAACTTCAGATCCCGTTCCAGATTACGCATCGTATCTCGGTCACGGGCTGATACTTTTTTAAGCGGTATTCTTGCAATTTTAGCAACAACACTTTCAATTTCTGTCACAGAAATAATTTTACGACGTTTATTTATCGTTAATAAGTTTTGATAAGCGCCCGCTTCATCAACAACGTCAATGGCTTTATCGGGTAAAAATCTATCGTTAATATATTTAGCTGAAAGCTCTGCTGCTGCTCGCAATGAAGGAATAGAAAACTTAACACCATGGTGCTCTTCGAGACGGCCTTTCAATCCCTTAAGAATTTCAAAGGTTTCATCTATAGTCGGTTCACAAATATCAATTTTTTGGAATCGACGAGCTAGCGCCCTATCTTTCTCAAAAATGCCACGGTACTCTTGATAGGTTGTGGAACCAATGCATTTTAGTTCACCATTGGCAAGCAATGGCTTAATCAAGTTTGATGCATCCATAACACCACCCGATGCAGCACCTGCACCAATAATGGTGTGAATTTCATCAATAAATAAAATACCAGCCTCTTGTTCTGCCAACTGTTTAAGAACGGCTTTTAAGCGTTTCTCGAAATCACCACGATATTTTGTACCTGCTAATAACGCACCTAAATCCAACGAGTAAACAATACAATTACTAATCGCATCAGGAACTTCACCATCAACAATTCGTTTTGCTAAACCTTCCGCAATAGCTGTTTTACCGACGCCGGCCTCGCCCACCAATAGTGGATTGTTTTTTCTGCGGCGACACAAAACCTGAACTGTTCGCTGAATTTCTTCATGTCTACCGATAAGTGGGTCAATTTTACCAAGTCTCGCCCGTTTATTTAGATTCATACAATAACTTTCTAATGGCGACTCAGCTGATTCCTGCATCGTTTCGTCATCTGACATAGAGCCCATATTGTCTCGAATATCATTTTTTTGATATTTAGATACACCATGTGAAATATAATTGATGACGTCTAAGCGAGTAATGTTTTCGCGACGTAAAAAGTACACGGCCTGACTTTCCTGCTCACTGAAAATAGCAGCCAAAACATTAGCACCACTCACATCGGTTTTACCTGCTGATTGCACATGAAAAACAGCACGTTGTAATACCCTTTGAAAACCAAGTGTCGGCTGTGTTTCTCGTTCAAATTCACTTTCAGGAATGACAGGCGTTGTTTCATCAATAAATGATTCAAGATCATGTCTTAAGGATTCGATATTGGCATCGCAAGCTTGTAAAACATTTCCTGCTGCTGGATTATCCAGTAACGCCAACAATAAATGCTCAACAGTCATGAATTCATGACGTTTCTGTTTTGCTTCCTTAAACGCAAGATTTAAGGTGAATTCAAGTTCTTTGTTTAGCATGTTCATTGCTCCTATCCAGCTACAACCACTTATTCGGGTTCCATGCGACACAGCAAAGGATGCTGGTTCGCTCTGGCATAATCATTGACCTGAACAACTTTGGTTTCTGCTATATCGTGCGTATACAGTCCACACACGCCTCGTCCTTGAACATGAACCTGAAGCATCACCTGAACAGCCTTTTCTTCTTCTAAATAAAAAAAACGCTTCAAGACATCAACTACAAAATCCATGGGTGTGTAATCATCATTAAGCAAAACGACATAGTACTTTTTAGGCTCTTTAAGCACTGAAACCAAAACAGCCAGGGCTCTTGTGCTTTCCTCAACGTCTGTCAAATAGTGCCCACTCATATACAACACCCTTTCTTAATTTTATAGCCTCTCGTGAGGTGTTTTACCAGTAAAAATCAATATATTTATTTACATGTGTTTTATAATCGCATCGGCAAAATCAGAACAACTCACGCCAGTTGCATTCTCCATCAAACGTTCAAAATCATAAGTGACTGTTTTTGCTTCAATAGCACCTTCCATCCCTTTTATAATATTATCAGCAGCCTCAGTCCATCCCATATGTCGAAGCATCATTTCCGCTGATAAAATTAACGACCCCGGATTCACTTTATCAAGCCCTGCATATTTCGGTGCAGTACCATGGGTCGCTTCAAAAACGGCGATGCCATCCCCAAGATTCGCTCCGGGCGCTATACCAATGCCTCCAACTTGAGCAGCTAGAGCGTCTGAAATATAATCACCATTTAAATTTAGTGTAGCAATAACACTATAATCTTCGGGTCTTAATAAAATTTGTTGTAAAAAAGCATCGGCTATCACATCTTTGATAATAATCGATTTGTCGGTTACAGGATTAGTTAATTGCATCCAGGGGCCACCTTGATAATCTGTCGCACCAAATTGTGTTCGGGCAACTTCATATCCCCAATCTTTAAAAGCGCCCTCGGTAAATTTCATAATATTACCTTTATGTACCAAGGTCACCGAGTCACGATCATTATCAATCGCATATTGAATAGCCGCTTTAACAAGGCGTGTCGTTCCTTCTTTTGAAACAGGTTTAATACCAATACCGCAATGCTCTGGAAAACGAATTTTTTTAACCCCTAATTCACGAGTTAAAAAATCAATTAACTTTTTGGCACCGACTGAATCTGCTTGCCATTCAATACCTGCATAAATATCTTCTGAATTCTCGCGAAAAATAACCATGTTGGTTTTCCACGGCTCTTTCACTGGGCTCGGTGTGCCTGCGTAATATCGTATTGGGCGAAGACAAGTATATAAATCAAGCTCTTGACGAATCGCAACATTTAATGAACGAATTCCACCACCAACCGGTGTAGTCAAAGGACCCTTAATCGAAACAACAAACTGTTTAATAGCATCTAATCTTTCTTTGGGGAGCCAGTGATCGGCTCCATATACTCGGGTTGCTTTTTCACCAGCGTATATTTCCATCCAAGCAATTTTTTTTTCATCGCCATAAGCTTTTTTAACAGCCTGATCAACTGTTTTTGTCATGGCGGGAGTAACATCAACACCAATTCC
>JAJZSG010000066.1 GCA_021849905.1 Pseudomonadota bacterium | reverse complement strand
CAATCCAATATCGAAATAATTCCGCTTGCTTACGCGCGCAGCTCGGATTAGTCCGAGCTGCGTGACAGGCACTTACCCGGCGATTGTGACAGGATACAATTTAAGTTCCATAAAAATATTCTCATCTTAGGGGAGACCGAAAAATAGACTGCAACAATAACATGATGTATATTTTTTTGTCAAATAAAAGTCGGGATAAAGCTAAAAATATAGCACGGAACTCATATGATTAAATCATTCCCTTCAAAAATTGCCCCGTATAGGAACGCTCACACGTGGTTATCATCTCAGGCGTGCCACAGGCTAAAATCTCACCTCCTTTACTGCCACCCTCAGGACCTAAATCAATGATCCAATCGGCGGTTTTAATCACATCCAGATTATGCTCAATAATGACAATGGTATTGCCTTGATCACGCAAGCGTGCCAAAACACCCAGTAACTGTCGAACATCATGGAAATGCAATCCGGTTGTGGGTTCATCTAGAATATATAGCGTATTGCCAGTGCCTCGTTTAGATAACTCCCGCGATAATTTAATACGCTGCGCCTCGCCTCCCGATAAGGTCGTTGCACTTTGGCCTAAACGAATATAAGACAGCCCCACATCCATCATGGTCTGACACTTTCGTGCAAGCGCTGGAATGGCTGCAAAAAAACTGCAAGCCTCTTCAACCGTCATATCTAAAACCTCATGAATGTTTTTACCTTTATATTGCACATCCAGTGTTTCACGGTTATAACGCTTGCCTTTGCACACATCACAGGACACATAGATATCGGGTAAAAAATGCATTTCGACTTTAATCAACCCATCCCCTTGGCAGGCTTCACAACGCCCCCCACGGACGTTAAAACTAAATCGACCCGGCTTATACCCTCTTGCACGTGATTCAGGGGTATTTGAAAATAATTCTCGAATGGGCGTAAATAAGCCGGTATAGGTTGCAGGATTTGAGCGTGGCGTTCGCCCGATAGGGCTTTGATCAATATCAATCACCTTATCGCACAGTTCAAGACCGGTAATCGACGTTAACTGACCAAAAACTGGCAAGCTCGCGCGATTTAATTGATTCGCAGCTCTTGGATATAGCGTGTCATTAATTAAACTCGACTTTCCTGAACCCGACACCCCCGTTACACAGGTCATGACACTTAAAGGAATGGTGACATCCACTGATTGTAAATTATTACAAGTCACCCCGGTCATTGTAATCACACGCTTAGGATTAAATGGTGTTCGGGTTTGAGGCACGTCAATGGCTTGTTTACCACTCAAATATTGACCCGTTAGCGAGGCTGGATTTTGCATAATCATGTCAGGCGTACCAGATGCCACAATCTGCCCACCATGAACACCCGCACCAGGCCCCACATCCAGCACATAGTCGGCGGCAAGAATGGCATCTTCATCATGCTCAACCACAATCACACTATTGCCTAAATCACGCAAATGAACCAATGTTTTCAGCAAACGCTCGTTATCGCGTTGATGCAAACCAATAGACGGCTCATCCAGGATATACATCACCCCCACAAGACCCGAACCAATTTGACTGGCCAGCCGAATCCGTTGTGCTTCGCCACCTGAAAGCGTTTCCGCACTGCGTGACAAAGATAAATAATCCAAACCCACATTCACCAAAAAACCCAATCGCTCAACAATTTCTTTATTGATTTTATCCGCAATCTCACCCCGATTACCGGGTAAGTGCAATTGCTTGAAAAATGTATACACCTGCTCAATAGACCAAGCGGTTAATTCGGATAAGTTTTTATCGTTAATAAACACATGTCGTGCCGCTTCACGCAAGCGCGCACCTTGACACGATTGACAAGGACGATTTGATAAATATTTTGCCAGCTCCTCACGAATTAGGGATGACTCAGACTCTCGATAGCGGCGTTGCATATTCACAATCACCCCCTCAAAAGCATGCCGTTTCACCATGTAACCACCCCGTGGGCTCATGTACTCAAAATCAATCAAATCCTGCCCGCTACCATATAAAATCACATCTTGGAACCGTTTAGGAAGATCACAAAACGCCGTGTTAACGGAAAATCGATAATGACGCGCAATAGACTCCAACAACCCAAAATAATAATTCGAGCGTTTATCCCAGCCTCGAATGGCACCATTCGCAAGACTTAGGGTTTCATCATGCACCACGCGCTGCGGGTCAAAAAACTCATCAACCCCTAAACCATCGCATTCAGGGCACGCGCCCATTGGGTTATTAAATGAAAATAAACGAGGCTCCAACTCACTTAAACTGTAACCGCATTCCCTACAAGCAAAATTAGACGAAAAAACAAGCTCTGAAAAGGCATCATCCATCGAAACCACATGCACCAAACCTTCAGATAGATTCAACGCATTCTCAAACGACTCACTTAACCGCTGAGCTAAATCGGCACGAACTTTAAAGCGATCAACCACCACCTCTATCGTGTGTTTTTTACGCAAAACCAACTTGGGCGGCGAATCCAGCTCACAAAGCTCGCCATTAATTCGTGCTCGAACATACCCTTTCGCTTGCAACTGCTGCAACAATTGCACATGCTCGCCTTTTCTATCACGGATAACCGGCGCTAAAATCATCACTTTACTGTCTTCAGGCAAGCTTAAAACCTGATCAACCATTTGACTAATCGTTTGAGCAGCCAATGCAACACCATGCTGAGGACAGCGTGGCTCACCAACACGTGCAAACAGTAGGCGCAAATAATCATAAATTTCAGTAATCGTGCCCACAGTTGAACGAGGATTATGCGAGGTTGCTTTTTGCTCGATGGAAATGGCAGGCGACAGCCCCTCAATAGAATCGACATCGGGCTTTTCCATCATGGATAAAAATTGTCGAGCATACGCTGAGAGTGATTCAACGTAACGCCGTTGCCCTTCGGCATACAAGGTATCAAAGGCTAAGGAGGATTTACCCGAACCCGATAAACCCGTAATCACCGTGAGCTGATTTCGAGGCAAGTCCACGTTGATGTTTTTTAAATTGTGCGTTCTCGCCCCTCGAATACTGATTGAAGCAGGCGCTTTGGTTTTGTAATCCATTGTCTATTCTCTTGGGTATTCGTTGATTTAATTAAAACTCAACCACTGTAATCGCCACAGATCATAAAGAAACTGTTGATTTGACGTCTGATCTACAAAGGATAATAACGTCGCAATATCTAACTGACGATGATTCGCTGTATATTTGACAAGTTGAGGTGACACACCGGTAATATCCCATTCACAACCGTTGATAAATAAGTGCAACGCCGTATCCTCTAGATAAGCCATGCGACAGGTTGCATCACGACTCAAGCTAACCTGACTGGATAATTCGTCAATAAAAGCCCCTATATCGCCTGCTTCATCATCCGATAAAGGTTCAGACATATCCTGCTCAGCAGATTGGTCAAGACGGGTCGCAAAACAACCAAACCAACGGTTAAGCTGCTGTTCATCGTCAATTAGATTTAGCAACTGGTGTTTTGCATGAAGAACGGCGTCTCCTGGAATACATGACGTGGCGGTGAGTTGCCCCCAATCCGGATCACGATACAATCCGGTTACATTCGTTTTTTCCGACAAATAATCACCGAAACTATCCCACAACTCTTGCCCCTGATAGCTTCGATACCCAAACGAATACGTCATGCAGTCATCACTGAGTGACACACCATGATGCCCAACATGAGGGGGAAGATACAGCATGTCACCGGGCTCGAGGATGTATTCTTCTTCCACATTAAATTCCGCCATAATGCGCAAATCGACATTATCCAGGTAATTTTTAGGGTTACAATGTTGTGTGGTTAGGGACCACTGTCGTCGACCCTCAGCCTGATACAAAAACACATCATAATGATCATAATGCGGGCCCACGCTACCGTGCTTTACCGCATAGCTTATCATCACATCATCCACACGCCATTGCGGAATAAAATCAAAATGATTCAGTAATTGCGTCACTTCAGGAACCCAGCGGTCAACACCTTGGACAAGCAAAGTCCAATGGGTCTCAGGTAAGCTTGAAAAATCGGTCTCAAGAAAAGGGCCTTTTTTCAACTGCCAAAAAGGAACTTTCTCAGGTGTTTCAAATACCAGCCGACTCTCTATACCGTCTTCAAGTGCTAATCCTGCCAGCTCATCCGCGGTTAATGGATTAATAAAGTTTGGTAAAGCGTTGCGAATCAAAAGTGGTTTTTTTTGCCAATAATCACTCAAAAATGTTTTAACCGAAATACCATTAAAATCAATCATAATATCCCTAACTGACCCGACATAATTGCGCCCACACCCGTAACATGGGATGGCCGTTAGGCTCAGACGAGGCCTTGACATCTCGCACCTCAACGCCATAGTCGTGCTGCTGAAGCCCCAGCAAGATAGGCCCTAACTGAATCGAGGGCTCACCGTTTGCATTCGTTAAGGGGGCAATACGAACTTCTTTAGCGACACGGGCTAATTCCATAATAATTTTTAGGTGAAACTCAACATCACATAAGTCCATTGCCACAAAAAAGGCATGAGGAAACAAGGCCATATCGAAAGTAAAATCAGGGAAAGGCAAAATGCCTTCGTCTTTGAGCTCACAACGAGTCACAGGCTGAGTAAAGCCGGGCAAAACCGTTTGAATGGTTTTTTGAACACGACCGTATTCGAGTATAATACCGTCAAGATCATTCGCTGATAATCCAAAAAGCGTCTCGTATTCGTTCGCCTGCATCAATTTGACTCCCCTGAAATATGACGTTATCGTTTTTCTTCACAACACACAAAACACAAGGTATAGTTTAACCTATTTATTTACTGAACAGGAAGTTAACTGATGCACCTCGGTTTGCACCATCAACTGGGCGAAACATATGACCTTCTCCGTCAAAGCGTCTATCAATTTGCCTGTCGAGAAATTGCACCTATTGCCGCTCAAGTTGACCATGACAATACCTTTCCACACCCTCTTTGGCGCAAGCTAGGCGACTTAGGCTTATTAGGCATTACCGTCAGTGAAGAATATGGCGGTGCGAACATGGGGTATCTGGCACATGCCATTGCCATGGAGGAAATCTCAAGAGCGTCAGCGGCCATTGGCTTAAGTTATGGTGCGCATTCTAATCTGTGCGTCAATCAAATTTATTTAAACGGTACAATAAATCAAAAACAACACTACCTTCCTAAACTCGTTTCAGGCGAACATGTCGGGGCACTCGCCATGAGTGAAGCCGATTCAGGCTCAGATGTTGTTAGTATGCGGTTACAAGCCCACAAACAAGGCGACCGATTTATTCTTAATGGCACGAAGATGTGGATCACCAACGGTCCTGAAGCCAATGTGCTAGTTGTTTATGCAAAAACTGACAACCAAGCCGGTAGCAAAGGAATTAGCGCATTTATCATTGAGCGAGATTTCACTGGATTTAGTACTGCGCAAAAATTAGACAAGCTTGGCATGAGGGGTTCTAATACTTGTGAACTGGTATTTAACCAATGTGAAGTTCCTGAAGAAAATCTCTTGGGCCAGCTAAATCAAGGCGTTCGCGTCTTGATGAGTGGTCTTGATTACGAGCGCACTATTTTGGCAGCAGGCCCTGTCGGCATTATGCAAGCCTGTCTTGATGTGGTGCTTCCCTATATTCATGAACGCAAGCAATTTAAAAAAGCCATCGGTGAATTTCAATTTATTCAAGGCAAAGTCGCTGATATGTACACCGAGTTAAACGCGTCCAGAGCGTATTTATATGCGGTAGCCCGCGCCTGTGATAATCAACAGGTAACTCGTCGAGATGCGGCCAGTGTCATATTATACACAGCAGAAAAAGCAACACAGATGGCCTTGCAAGCCATTCAGACTTTAGGTGGAAATGGCTATATCAACGAGTACCCAACGGGTCGATTGCTTCGTGATGCAAAGCTTTATGAAATCGGGGCGGGAACGTCTGAAATTAGGCGCATGTTGATTGGTCGGGAATTATTTAACGAAACCGTTTAGCAACTACCCATGCACGTCATCCTGAACGTAGTGAAGGATCTCCTCGATTAGGCTCAAATCTAGTCAATTGGAGATCCTTCACTACGTTCAGGATAACGTGCGAGCAATTATCACAAAATTTAAGGATGAACATGATACAAGATAACGATATCGTCATTGTAGCTGCAAAGCGCACGCCTATCGGTGCAATGCTTGGCAACCTATCGACCCTTTCAGCCCCAGAGCTTGGTGCTATCGCCCATAAAGCCGCCATACAACAAGCCAATATTAACGCTGACGCGATTGATGAAGTCATCAGTGGCTGTGTTTTACAAGCAGGCATTGGCCAAGCCCCTGCTCGACAAGCCGCCATAAAAGCTGATATTCCGTTTGGAACGGGTGCCACAACCATTAACAAAGTTTGTGGCTCAGGCATGAAAGCCGTGATGTTAGCACATGATTTGATTAAAGCGGGATCAGCCAATATCGTTCTTGCCGGTGGCATGGAAAGCATGAGCAATGCACCCTACTTACTCAGTAAAGCACGTGCAGGTTATAGACTGGGGCATGGCACATGCTTTGACCATATGTTTCTTGACGGGCTAGAAGATGCCTATGATAAAGGGCGCGCTATGGGCTATTTTGCTGATGCCACAGCCAGTCGTTACCACATCACCCGTGAACAACAAGATGCCTTTGCTGTCCAGTCCATGACCCGCGCATTGGATGCTCAAAAAAATAACGCGTTTGCAGATGAAATTACCCCCATCACCATCACCGGGCGAAAAGGGGACATCCTCATCACCGCAGACGAAGCACCCGATGCCACAAAATTGGCCAAAATACCCCAGTTGAAGCCCGCATTTCAACCAACAGGCACCGTAACCGCCGGAAATGCCAGTTCTATTGCCGATGGGGCAGCCAGCCTAATACTCATGACCGCAGGCAACGCCAAAGCACGCGGACTTAAACCGCTTGCCAAAATTGTGGCCCATACCAGCCACTCTCAAGCCCCTGCCTGGTTTACCACCGCTCCCATTGATGCCATTCGTACGCTATTAACTAAAGCCCAATGGACAACCGATGATGTGGACCTTTATGAAATTAACGAAGCCTTTGCTGTGGTTGCCATGGCGGCCATCAACGAACTGGAATTAAATCCAGAGCGTGTCAATATTCGTGGGGGCGCTTGTGCGCTGGGGCATCCCATTGGTGCGTCTGGTGCTCGCGTGCTCGTGACGTTAATTTATGCGCTTCTGCATGAAAATAAAACTCGCGGTGTAGCCGCATTGTGTATCGGTGGAGGCGAAGCAACCGCTATGGCGATTGAGATACTTCATGCTTAAACAAAGTATTGCGTATTTAATATTAAGTATTTTAATTATTATTTTCGCACAATATACCCATTTACTCGTAATTTATATCGTGATGTTTTACACGTTTATCACGCTTAAATTAACACCACTGTTTAATGGGCTTGATAACGGAGTAATGATTCGTAATATTTTTTCACTTGCCTTACTGCCTGTGATTATTGCAGGCATTCCAGCGCTTCTTTACCGAGCCATTAAAGGCAAGCACATGCCAGGATTTTTTGAAATCACCTGGATTTTATGGCTTATCATCGTGCTTAGCAAAGTGCTTATTCGTTAAGGACACATCATGCCGACTCTTATCAGTCAAATTAATACGCACAGTCGCTCGTTTAAAGAGAATGAGCAGGCCATGCAAGCGCTTGTGACCGGCTTAAGCGATACGGTTTCAGCGATTGCCTTAGGTGGCGATGACAACGCACGCGCCAGACATCAGCAGCACGGCAAGCTACTGCCCCGCATGCGCTTACAACAGTTACTTGACCCCGGCAGTCCATTTTTAGAACTCTCCCAATTAGCAGCTCACGATGTTTACGCCGATAAACTGCCTGCCGCCGGTTTAATTACTGGCATTGGCCGAGTCTTCAATCAAGAATGCATGATTGTGATTAACGATGCCACAGTCAAAGGGGGCAGCTATTATCCGCTCACGGTCAAAAAGCATCTACGCGCCCAAGCCATAGCCCTTGAAAATCATTTACCGTGTATCTACTTGGTTGACTCAGGCGGTGCCTATTTACCCTTACAAGATGAAGTCTTTCCAGATAGGGAGCATTTCGGACGAATTTTTTATAACCAAGCCAATTTGTCTGCATTAAACATCCCACAAATTGCCGTGGTCATGGGGTCATGCACCGCTGGTGGTGCTTACGTTCCTGCCATGGCGGATGAGTCCATTATGGTGCGCAACCAAGCCACGATTTTCTTGGGCGGACCGCCTTTAGTGAAAGCCGCCACCGGTGAAATCATCACGTCTGAAGCCTTGGGCGGTGCTGATGTGCATTGCCGACAATCAGGCGTTGCTGATCATTATGCTGAAGATGACGCGCATGCCCTCACGTTAGCACGACGCGTTGTTAGCCACTTAAACCGGCGAAAACCTAAAACGCTCGCGCGTATTGAAAGCCGTGAACCGTTATATCCTACAACCGAATTAAACGGCATTATTCCAACGGATGCTCGAAAACCCTTTGATATTCGGGAAATTATCGCACGCATAGTCGATGCATCCGAATTTGATGAATTTAAAGCCTTATTCGGTACCACGCTGGTCTGTGGTTTTGCACATTTATACGGCTACCCCATTGGAATTATTGCCAACAATGGCATTTTATTCGGAGACAGCGCCTTAAAAGGCACGCATTTTATCGAATTATGTACGCAAAGACAGATCCCTTTGGTTTTTTTACAAAACATCACAGGCTTTATGGTCGGCAGTAAATATGAAGCCACCGGTATTGCAAAGCACGGTGCTAAAATGGTCATGGCCGTGGCCAATGCCAAGGTTCCGAAATTCACCGTCATCGTGGGAGGAAGCTTTGGCGCGGGTAATTATGCCATGTGCGGTCGAGCATTTGCCCCACGCTTTTTATGGACCTGGCCCAATGCACGCATCTCCGTCATGGGTGGCGAACAAGCGGCCAGTGTATTGGCTCAAATTAACAGCGAAAAACATGCGAAACAAGGCAGTATTTGGCCTGCTGAAGAAGAAGCTCAATTTAAAGCGACATTACGTGAACAATACGAAACCCAAGGTAATCCCTATTACGCCAGTGCACGGTTATGGGATGATGGGGTGATTGCACCTATTCATACGCGCAAAGTATTGGGTTTGAGCCTATCCGCAGCCCTGAATGCGCCCGTTGAGAAAACCGCGTTTGGGGTGTTTCGGATGTAAAATCAATGGTATAATGATTTTATTTCACATCAGTTAGGTTACATTATGCTCAAGCCATCGCGGTTTTTAAACCCCAAAACAGATATCGTGTTTAAAAAAATCTTTGGCTGTAACATTGATTTAATTAAAAGCTTCCTTAATAGCCTCCTGCCCTTGCCGGAGCCGATTGACACACTGGAGTATTTAACACCCGAACAAAGTCCCCGTATTCCAACGATGAAAAATACCATCGTGGATGTTAAATGCCGAGATAAAACGGGGCGCATTTTCATTGTTGAGATGCAATTGCAATGGAGTGACAGTTTCACCAAACGTCTTTTATTCGGTGTCTCCAAAGCCTATGTACAGCAATTATCGGCCGGTGAAGATTATCGCAGCTTATATCCTGTTTACGGACTAGGACTTATAAATGCCGTATTTGATAAAGACACTGAGGAATGGTTTCATCATTACAAAACCATTAATATTAAAGACCATGCCAAAGTATTGGGCGGATTAGAGTTGGTTTTTCTTGAGCTGCCTAAATTTAAACCCCAAACATGGCAAGATAAAAAAATGGGAGTACTATGGTTGCGCTTCTTAAACGAAGTCAATGAACAGTTAGTCGATGTTCCCAAAGAATTCAGCGACAATCCATCACTCGCCAAAGCCATGGAACTGGCCCAAGAAGCAGCCTACACACCCGCAGAGCTGGATTCATATGACAAATGCTGGGATGCAATACGGGTTGAAAGCACGGTACGTGGCGATGCCGTTGAAGAAGGGATTGAAATCGGGCGTGAGCTCGGGCGTGAAGAAGAGCGGGAAAAAATCAGTCAAGCGTTATTATCGTCCGGCATGACAGAGGAAGAAGTCGCCAAGATAATCAAACAATCCCCAGAGTACATCAAAAAATAATCACCGATCGGCTGTTTACAGGCTTGCAATATCGAGTAGGAGGGGCCTTACGGTCCCCGTCCTCTCACACCACCGTACATGCGATGTCGCATACGGCGGTTTCAACTAAGCTTTTAACGCCTTAGCCTTTTCATACAGGCTAAATAGCCCCAATGTTTCAAACCACTCGTTCGGCATC
>JAJZSG010000065.1 GCA_021849905.1 Pseudomonadota bacterium | reverse complement strand
TTAAGACAATTCATCAATAATAAAAATAGCAATGATATCTTTCAACTCTTTATAACGTTGCAAGGTTTGTTGTACGCGACGAGCTATATCATAATGCTCTTGACCAACGATTAAAGGGTCCAATTGACGTGAGGTTGAATCCAGAGGATCAACCGCAGGATAAATACCTAACTCTGCAATCTGGCGTGACAAAACAACTGTCGCATCTAAATGCGCAAACGTTGTTGCAGGAGACGGATCAGTCAAATCATCCGCAGGCACATAAACCGCTTGAATAGAGGTAATTGATCCTGTTTTCGTTGACGTAATACGCTCTTGTAACATCCCCATTTCTTCAGCTAATGTGGGTTGATACCCTACCGCTGATGGCATACGACCTAACAAAGCAGACACTTCCACACCCGCTAAGGTATAACGATAAATATTATCGATAAACAATAACACATCACGGCCTTCATCTCGGAATTTTTCAGCCATAGTCAAGCCGGTTAATGCAACCCGTAAACGGTTACCCGGTGGCTCATTCATTTGTCCGTAAACCAGAGAAACTTTATCCAGTACGTTCGAATCCTTCATTTCATGATAGAAATCGTTACCTTCACGAGTTCGTTCACCTACACCCGCAAAAACAGAATACCCACTATGCTCAATCGCAATATTACGGATCAATTCCATCATGTTAACGGTTTTACCCACACCGGCGCCACCGAATAAACCTACTTTACCGCCTTTGGCGAATGGACAAAGCAAATCAATAACCTTAATACCGGTTTCTAATAATTCCTGGCTTCCAGACTGTTCTTCATAACTGGGTGCAGCCCGATGAATAGACCAATGTTCTTCAGCGTCTATAGGACCTGCATCATCGACGGGATGACCCAAAACATCCATGATGCGCCCTAAAGTTTTCGTGCCAACTGGAACTTGAATAGGCTCACCAGTATTTAGTGTTTTCGTACCACGTTTTAAACCATCGGTTGTTCCCATCGCAATGGTACGAACCACGCCATCTCCTAACTGTTGTTGCACTTCAAAAACTAATGGTCCGTCAACTTGTTTCAGCGCATCATTAATTTTTGGCACATGGTCACGTGGATATTCCACGTCAACGACGGGACCGATGACTTGAACAACTGTTCCTGTATTAATATCGCTCATTATTTACCCTCTTATGTAGCGGCTGCACCACCAACAATTTCCGCTAACTCTTGTGTAATCGCGGCTTGTCGGGCTTTGTTATAAGCCAATTGAAATTCTTTAATTAAATCACCTGCGTTATCCGTCGCACTTTTCATCGCAATCATTTTAGCTGCTTGTTCACAAGCAATATTTTCAACAACAGCTTGATAGACTTGCAATTCAATGTAGCGCTCTAAAAGCACATCGAGCAATTCTTTTGCATCAGGCTCGTAAATGTAATCCCAATGATGGCCTAATGCTTTACTATCCTCTTCGGCTGTGGGTAAAGGCAGTATTTGCTCCATGATGGGCGTCTGCGTCATGGTATTAACAAATTCGTTATATACGATATGAAGCGAATCAATTTCACCCTGATAAAAAGCGTCTAACATCACTTTGACTACACCAAGCAAATCACCAATCGCAGGCGTATCGCCCAAATGATCCGTAGAAGCAATTACGCGACCGCCCACTCGCTTAAAAAAAGCCTGCCCTTTACGTCCAATGACACAAAGATCGATTTCTTTTCCTAAATCTTGCCATTTACGCATGGTTCCAATAGTTTCACGCAATAAATTTGCATTTAAACCACCACACAAACCTCTATCCGATGTGACAACAATAATACCTGCACGCTTAATGTCACGAACCGTCATAAACGGATGGCGATACTCAGAAGCCGCTCGCGCAATATGCTTAACAACATTATAAATTTTAGTGGCGTAAGGCTTTGACGCACGCATACGTTCTTGCGTTTTTCGCATCTTGCTTGCCGCGACCATTTCCATTGCTCGTGTAATTTTTTGCGTATTTTTAATGCTCGCAATTTTTGAGCGGATCTCTTTCGCACCAGCCATAATATTTCTTCACCTATGTGAAAATGGGTTTCAATCATTATTTCGCTAGTTATGCCCGGCAAAACAATGACTGAAGCCTGAAGATTAAGTATTAAGTTACCAGCTACCTGTGCGTTTGAACTCTTCAACCGCTGCTTTTAACTGAGATTCGATCGCATCATCATAACCACCCGCTTCATTTATCTTATGCAATAAGGCCGCGTGCGAACTATGCATATAGCCTTGCATAGCAGTCTCAAACGATGTGATCTCATTAACAGGCACATCATCTAAATATCCTTTATCCACCGCATAAAGAGCCAATCCCATTTCGGCAACAGACAAAGGTGAATATTGCTTTTGTTTCATTAATTCCGTGATTCGTTGACCACGCTCTAACTGCTTGCGTGTCGCATCATCTAAATCTGAGGCAAATTGTGAAAACGCTTCTAATTCACGAAATTGTGCAAGTGCCAGACGTGTACCACCACCTAATTTTTTCATAATCTTGGTTTGTGCAGCACCACCAACACGTGAAACAGATAAACCAGAATTAATGGCAGGCCGAACACCTGAGTTGAACAGATCAACATCAAGAAATATTTGACCATCCGTAATGGAAATTACGTTTGTAGGTACAAATGCCGATACGTCACCGGCTTGAGTCTCGATAATTGGCAAGGCAGTCAGCGAGCCGGTTTTTCCTTTTACTTCACCATTTGTTAATTTTTCAACTTCCTCAGCATTAATTCGTGCAGCACGCTCTAATAAACGAGAATGCAAATAAAAAATGTCCCCAGGATAAGCTTCGCGACCGGGTGGACGACGTAGTAACAAAGAAATTTGTCTGTAAGCCCAGGCTTGCTTGGTTAAATCGTCATAAACAATTAAGGCATCTTCGCCTCGTTCCATAAAATATTCACCCATGGAACAACCAGAATAGGGTGCAATAAACTGGAGGGCAGCAGAATCTGAGGCACCCGCAACAACAACCACGGTATGTTCCAAAGCGCCGTGCTCTTCAAGTTTACGAACGATGGCAGCAACTGATGAAGCTTTTTGGCCAATGGCGACATATACACATTTAACACCAGTCCCTTTTTGGTTAATAATCGCATCCAGAGCAATAGCTGTTTTACCGGTTTGTCTATCGCCAATAATCAGCTCACGCTGACCTCGTCCTACAGGAATCATGGCATCAATTGCTTTCAAACCAGTTTGCACGGGTTGATCGACTGATTTACGAGCAATAACACCAGGAGCCACTTTTTCAATTGGGGATAATTTTTCAGCAACAATTGGGCCTTTACCATCGATAGGATTGCCTAATGCATCAACCACGCGACCTAACAATCCTGGGCCCACCGGCACTTCTAAAATTCGTCCAGTGCATTTACCTTTTTGACCTTCAGACAAGGTTGTTGAATCACCGAGAATTACCGCACCCACTGAATCACGCTCAAGGTTCAACGCTAAACCGTAGACACCGCCAGGAAACTCAATCATCTCCCCCTGCATAACATCGTCTAAGCCATGCAAACGAACAATACCGTCTTTCAAACTGACGATTGTTCCTTCGTTTCTTGCCTCTGGAGAGACTTTAAACGCTTCAATTTTTTCTCTGATTAATTCACTAATTTCAGATGGACTTAACGCTATTTGTACTGACATGGAATCTATCCTCTCATTGACGTGGCGTAAATTATGCAGCCAACGTGGCACTCAGTTTATTTAATTTTCCTCTCACCGACCCATCAATAACCAAGTCACCAGCATGAATAATTGCACCACCTAACAATGACTTGTCGAGTTGTATATTCAGCTTGACTTGGCGCTGCAGTCGCTGACTCAATGATTGAACCAATTGCTGCTCTTGTATTTCGTTCAACTCTGAAAAACTAGTGACATCAACCGTTAATGTTTTTTCTCTCTCTGCCCGCAACAATTCGAACTGCGAGAATATATCGGGTAGCACAGACAAGCGTTTATTCGTTATTAACAATCGAATTAGTTTTTCAATTGAATCTTTATCAACTTGATGGCTCGATTTAGACAATACGGCTAGCAAAAGTTGTTCTTGTAAGTCGGCGGCACACTCAGGGTTGCTGATAAAACGTGACGCTCTGGGGTCTAAAATCACTTGTGCTAAATTCTCAAGTGTAACAGACCATGGCGCTAACTGTTTGTTCTCTGAAGCATGATCGAAAATAGCTTTGGCATAAGGTCTTGCAATCGTGACGTTATCTGACATGTCAAATCTCTTTAATCAAGTTGTCAAGCAAACTCTTGTTTGTTTCAGCATCGATTTCACGCGCCAATATTTTTTCTGCTCCAGCTACAGCCAAAGACGCAACATGTTTACGTAACCCGTCTTTTGCACGAATGACTTCGTGTAAAATATGTTCTTCCGCTATTTTAGCGGTTTTTTGTGCCTCTAACTGCGCATCCATCTTGGCTTCATCGACAATGGCCACTGCTCGACGATTTGCCTTTTCGATAATCTCAGCCGACTGAATTCTAGCTTGTTTCAATTCATCTTTTGCACGATGTTGAGCTAACTCCAGTTCTCGACGGCCGCGTTCAGCAGCAGCCAAACCATCTGCTATTTTATCTTGTCTCTCTTGCATCGCTTTGACTAATGGAGGCCAAACAAACTTCATAGTAAACCATACAAAAATTGCAAAAACGACCATTTGTACAATTAGCGTTAGATTGATGTTCAAGGTTTTTTTCTCCTGTAACAATCAGGGCGCTGGTGCGCCCGACAAACGTATTTTAACTAATTTTATCAAGGAACGGATTAGCGAAAGTGAAGAATAAAGCAATACCAACACCAATCATGGTTACCGCATCAAGAAGACCCGCGACGATAAACATTTTAACCTGAAGCATAGGCACCATCTCGGGCTGGCGTGCAGCACCTTCCAAAAATTTACCACCTAACAAACCAAAACCAATTGCGGTACCTAATGCACCTAAACCAATCAGTAATGCAACGGCAATAACCGTCATGCCTTGAACTTGTGCTATTAATTCTACTGCTTGCATATTAATCCCCTTAATGGACAATGTTTAACTAAAATAAAAATCGTATAACTACATTCTAAACAACACCCTAATGATCTTCGTGAGCAAGACTTAAATACACGATGGTCAACACCATAAAAATAAATGCTTGTAACGTAATTACCAAAATGTGAAAAATAGACCATCCGAGCGATAATAAAACCTGAGCAATCCCCATACCCACAGTAGCAGGAATAGATGCATCGGAGCTCGGATGCAATGTTAACAAGGCAATCAGAATAAAAATTAGCTCACCCGCATACAAATTACCAAACAACCTTAATGACAATGAAATAGGTTTTGCAATTAATCCAACCAACTCAAGCAACAAGTTAAATGGAATTAAAAAAGGTGTATTAAAAGGTTGTAGAGTTAGCTCCTTTAAAAAACCTTTCGCTCCTTTGATTATTAAGCTGTAGATTAAAATCAACATAAAAACAGATAAAGACAACGAAAATGTTAAATTAAGATCGTTGGTTGGCACGACTTTTAAGTAATGAAGGCCAGCAATTTTTGCGAGCAAAGGAAGAATATCAACAGGAATGATATCCATAAAGTTCATTAGGAAAACCCAGACGAATATTGTCAAGGCTAGAGGTCCTATGACATTATTTTTACCATGAAAACAGTCTTTAACCTGATTATCAGTAAAGGTTAACATCAACTCACCGAAATTTTGCAATTTACCTGGAATACCAGTCGAGACTTGACGTGTACTGAGGTACAGCACTAGCATCGCAAGAGCACCTAGCAAAATTGAAAAAAACAATGTATCCAGATGTAGTGTCCAAAAACCGCCATCTGAACCTAAGCTCATGGTCTTGACGTTGTATGTTAGATAAGTCAAGTGATGTTTTATGTAATCACTGTTTGATATTATTTCAGTCACATTTAAGCCTATTTGGGTTTAATAACAATAATTAATGGGGCGAACCAAAATACCAGTTGTGCTGCAATATATGCTGCAAAAAAAACAATGGCATTAACTTTTAAAAACTTAAAAACTAATCCAAATAAAGCAATGGATAGTGCCAGTTTTATGGCCTCACCACTGTAAAAACCATTTACAATTTTTTTTGCAGCTTGCGCACCAGTATGTTTAAACAATTTCTCAGCAAAATATGCGTTGGGTATGATATAAACTAAACTTCCGATTACGGCAGATAGGCCAGAATCGACATCTATTTTTATAAAACAAAAAACAGAAATAACTAAACACAGGCTCAGTTGAATCAACATTAAGCGTCTTGCACCTTGAATCCCTTGTAAATTTTTCAAAGTTACACCCATCTTTTCGTGCAAATTATAAAGCAATCGGTATGTAGACGCAACGATGAATACTTTTTTTTGTGAGGTACACCGTGATCATGAGCGCTTGCCTTGCTGAAACCATTATTTTCCAATACAAAAACTCGAAAAAATTTCCCCTAGCAGATCATCTGATGTAAATTCACCTGTAATTTCACATAAGGCCAAGTGGGCAAGACGTAAATCTTCTGCAAGCAATTCACCCGCATGATGCAATGTCAGTTGATGATCGCCATTTAACAGTAGATCATAAGCTTTATCCAACGCATGAATATGCCGTCTTCGAGCTAAGAACTGACCTTCGATAGGTTGATATCCAACAGCACGTTTAACTTCAGCCTTCAAAAGGCTAAGCCCTTCACCGGACTTCGCTGAAAGGTAAATCGTATTTTCTTGGGATTTTGCACGTTTACCCAAGGCATCAATTTTATTAATCACATAAATAATAGGAATATTTTTTGGTAGTGCATCAGCAACAGCATGGCTTAATAACTGGGTGTCACCTTCAGAAAGAATGTCTGTCACGAATAACACACAATCAGCACGACTTAATTCTTGCCATGCCCGTTTAATACCTTCTCTTTCAACGACATCATCACTGTCATGCAATCCCGCCGTGTCAATAATATGCACAGGAATATCATCCAGCATGATGTATTCTCGCATGACATCGCGAGTGGTTCCGGCAACCTCTGTAACAATAGCCACTTCACGTCCTGAAAGTGCGTTAATCAAGGTTGATTTGCCCGCGTTAGGAGGCCCCGCTATCACAACAGATAATCCTTCTCTTATTATGGCACCTTGATGAGCGCTAGCGCGGATAGATTCCAATTTATGTCGAGTATGATTCAGCATCGACTTAATTTTACCATCATTGAGAAAATCAATTTCTTCTTCAGGGAAATCAATGGCAGCTTCCACAAATAAACGCAAATGAATCAATTGTTCGTTCAACTCATGAATCTGACTAGAAAAATCACCTTGTAACGATCGTACAGCCATTCTTGCTGCTGTTTGCGAGCTCGCGTGAATGAGGTCGGCAATGGCTTCTGCTTGCGTTAAGTCTATTTTATTATTAAGAAAAGCTCGTTCTGAAAACTCGCCAGGCTTCGCCAGGCGCGCTCCTAAAAGAACGCACTCTTGAACAATATTATCGAGTACAACAGGAGCACCATGGACCTGAAACTCGATAACGTCTTCACCTGTAAATGAATGCGGTGCTTTGAAATATAACAAAATTCCTTGGTCAATCAGTTCATCATCTTGTCCGTATAATGACAAATAATGTGCAATTCGAGGTGTTAATTCATCTTTTTTTGTTATCAAAAATGCTATGTTTAATGCCTGATATCCTGACACACGAATAATACCTACCCCACCACGACCGGGCGGAGTAGCTATGGCAACGATAACATCTTTATTCATCTTTTATTTGGCAACAGTTAGTTTTTTCGCTGATTTTTTTGGTGTAACGGGTTTATCATCGCTGTATTTACGAGTAATGTACCATTGCTGCAGTATTGATAAGCTATTGTTAACTATCCAATATAATACTAGTCCTGCAGGGAAATTCCAAAATAATCCTGTAAATAAAATAGGTAAAAACATCATGATTTTAGCCTGCATAGGATCTGGTGGGGCAGGATTTAATCTTTGCTGAATAAGCATGGTTGCACCCATGATAGCAGGCAATACGTGAAAGGGATCAGCGGAAGCCAGATCCGTTATCCACAACATAAACGGAGCCTGACGAAGCTCAACACTTTCAAGTAAAACCCAGTACAGTGCAATGAATACAGGAATTTGAATAACAATGGGTAAACAGCCACCTAAAGGATTAACCTTTTCCTGTCGATATAATTCCATAGTAGCCTGACTTATTTTTGCTTTATCATCACCGTAACGCTCTCGGAGTTCTAACAGTTTAGGTTGTAATTTTCGCATACCCGCCATGGATTTATAACTTGTGGCTGACAATCGATAAAAGGCCAATTTTATTAACAAAGTGACTAAGACAATAGACCATCCCCAATTGCCTACAAAGGAATAGATGGTTTTCATCAATGAAAATAACAAAGCCGAAATAAACCATAACCAACCATAATCAACCGTTAAGTCAAGCCCTGGAGAAATAGATTTTAAAACACTGGTTATCTCAGGGCCTAGGTATAATTGGGAACTAACGTCTTGTTTTTGGTCAGGATTAATCACAATAGGTTGGCTCACAGCTCCGATAGTATAATCATTATCTACTGCTCGGGTGTAAAAACGATTTTTACTTTCAGCAAGCGGTATCCAGGCTGTTAGAAAATAATGTTGTTGCATGGCAACCCAACCGCCTTCAGACTCGAGATCCAAGTTGGACTTAGTCATGTCTTTAAAACTAATTTTTTTGTACCTGGATTGGCCTGGTTTTGAATAGGATGCACCGGTAAATGAACCCACATGAAACATGCTAGAAGTATCTTCTTTTGGAGATGTTCGCAACAACTGGGTATTCATATATCCTTTCCATGTTCTATCACCTTCATTGTTCAAAATATAACGAACGGTTATTAAATAACTTCCTTTGTTAAACACAAATTCTTTTTTTACCCTTAAGCCGTCAGCGTTTTTACCCATTAATGAAACAACTAGTTCATTTTGATTTGGTAAAAATTGATAATCATATTGTTGACTTTCGTATTGAATATCTAGGGTCTGGATTTTATTATCATCAACAACGAATAAACTGCTATCAGCAACATAACGTTCGCCCGCATCATTTTGTAGCAAAACGAATGGTTTGTTTTTTTCTACATTACTCTGCGGGTAATTTAATAATTGTGCCTCAACGATATCACCTTGTTTCATGTCGATTAATAAATCTAATACATCGGTTTGGACGTGAACCGTTTTTAACGACTTGATTTCGATCAACGAGCTATTTGCAGATTTTTTTTCGACAACAGTCGGTAATAACCGATCTGTAACTGCATTTGCAGGAGCGTCATTGGAGCTCATGGGTGAGGTATTATGATGAATAACGACTTGTTGAGGATAATCATTATACCAAATTGTGTACAGAGAATATACAATTAACGCTAAAACTGCATATAAAACTACTCGTCTAATATCCATTAAAAATTCTCTTTGTTAGGTGAATGAGGTAACACGGGATCATGACCACCATCTGACCAAGGATGACACCGAAGTATACGACAAAAAGCCAGCCACAGACCTTTGTAAATACCATGATGCGTAATAGCATGTATGGCATAATTTGAACAACTGGGATAAAAACGGCAACAGGGTGTCAAAATAGGGCTAAATAAATACTGATAAATCCAAATAGGAATACAAACTATTTTTCGTAAGACACCGATAATTTGTTCCATGCTTTACCTAACTTAGCATTGATGACGGCATTTGAAATTTTTCCAATACCGGGTCTGGCTAACATGATAATATCCACCGCAGGCAACGACTTGTTTGTGCGAAACGTTTCTCTTAACAAGCGTTTAATCCGGTTACGGTGGTGTGCTTTGGATATCATTTTTTTTGATAAGGCTAACCCAAGTCTAGCCTGCCCTATCATGTTATCTCGGTATAAAATAATAAATTCTGTTGTTACTATTTTTTTTGCTTGGTCAAACACATAATCATATTCAGTCTTATTTAACAATCGGCGTGTTTTATCAAAACAATACACTTAAGCAGCTAAACGTTTACGGCCTTTGGCACGACGGCGGTTTATAACCAAACGTCCGGAACGAGTTGCCATACGTGCACGAAAACCATGATCTCGACTGCGTTTAAGGTTGCTGGGTTGAAAGGTACGTTTCATGATGAACCTGTATTTAATTTTTTAGAGTTATTTATGATAAAAAAATTTTCACGGCAAAGCAAATTTTTTTCTGTAAATTCGATCTTACTTCGTGTTTCACTGGTTAAAAATAGAGCTATAATCAGTCTATGTAAAAATTTAAATCACTCATTGGCA
>JAJZSG010000064.1 GCA_021849905.1 Pseudomonadota bacterium | reverse complement strand
GAAATCCTTCTTTTTTTGCATCATATTCACCATGGATTAATCCCATGAATTCATTCATATAATTCCTATGAAAATAAGGCAGGCGAAATGTATGTTCAGCTACTTGCCATCGAGGTGGAAATATAACGAAATCAAGATTGGCAACACCAGCCATTTCACTTTCAGAGGTTAACACAGTAAAAATAGACGGATCAGGATGGTCAAAACTCACGGTATTTAAGGTATTGAATAACGCTAGATCATAACAGTAGGGGGCATAATTACCGTGCCAAGCAACAACGTTTAACGGTGAATGCTGACTTGAGGCTTCCCAAAGATGATGTTGATATTTACAAATTATACTGACGGGACCTTTTTTATCTTCAAAAGCGGCTGTTGGATAAAGAAAATGCCGCGGATTGGCTAAGCCGTTTGAACCAATTAAACCCAAATTAGGTAAAGTAAACGGCGAACCACTATTTTCACATAAATAACCCGCTGCAAAACCATCAATTAACTCAACCTTAAACGTAGTACCCCGAGGAATCAGTGCGATCATGCCCGGTGCAATATCTAACCCACCAAACTCAGTATTCAATCGAATTCGACCAGAATAAGGCACGAACATCATCTCGCCATCTCGATTACTAAAATATCGATGATTCATCGACTGATTGCAGTAATACAACCAGCTATTAACCAAGCGATTTCCAGCAATATGAAATAAGCCATCGATAAAATCTTGCTCATTAACGGGTTCTTCGCATGCTGACCAACGCATGGGATTGGGTTCTTGCAACGATGCAAACGGATTGATAATCGTCTTAGAATAGGGTGCATAATCCGTATGCACAACAGAAGGCAATTTACGATAAAGCCAACTTCGAAGATTACAATGTCTGGGACGTGTAAATGAGCTTCCGCTTAATTGCTCCGCATATAATCCCAAATCACAGTGCTGCGGTGAGTTTTGTTCTTTAGGAAGTGCCCCTGTAATGGCCTCACTTTGATGGTGATTTCCAAATCCGCTTAAATACATTGAACTATTCCTTGGGTTTTAAATTTGCTAACTACATTACTCTGAAGGATATTTGAGTTCAAGCGTTGATAACAATATTAGTTATTTTATGACCACGGTGATTGCATTTAAACGAATAATATTAATATGAACGACGCATCCGAGCCGCGACCGTTAGGAAGTGGAAAAGTTTAATAGCCAGTATAAAGGCTTTATTTTGTTCTTATTGTAATGAAGCGTGAATAATTTATCCATTCCCTAACAGTCGTGGCTCAGATTTTGTACTCTAATTTAAATCATTTAAATATAATCACCGTGCCATTGTCCCGAAATATTGCATGCCAAAGCAATGCGTGAAATGATGTTGAATAAGCAGTATCTTTTAATTATTTTCATACGATTACTAGGAAGTATACACAGATATGGATATTCGAAAAAATAAATCCTCCTTTCACAAAAGTATTTAATGCTTCGTACTTAAAGCAACGGCATCTGCAATGGTTACCTTGCCTTATAACGATTGACTTGTGTTAAACAGAGCGCGCGTTGTCCTTGTGCAACATAATTATTGGCTAAAACATAAATTGGGATCAATGGGTTCTTTCAACTCTCCGCAGTGACCCCCGTCACGATACCAAAAAGAACTGATTTTTTCCTTTAAAGGTTGAATGTTATCATTGGATGGTTTTCCCGGTTTCAACCCAAGTCCTATATTAAGTGAAGCAGCGACATCAATTACTTCATCGTTAATCACATTAGTCACACTAATCTTGGGCTGCTCTTTTTCAGCATTTTCGGGTTTATTATCTGCTTTTAACAAGCGATGCATTTCATTTACCGAGTCCATTTCGCAACATAATGCATAAAGTGCTGCGCTAAACGCGAATGTCAACGGCATGGAGAGTGGTTCGTCAGTCCAAAGTAGTTGAATTGAAAGAAGCGCACCGCAAACCAATCCAACTAAACTACCCACCACTAAACCTCCGATAGCCATTATGCCACCGAGGATACTGCCTATACCATTAACCGCATTATCGATAAATAACGCTATAATGGAACCGATTTGATTGATTGCAAAAGCAGTTAAATTAAATGGATAAGCCAAACAATAACCTATATTGTTAAATAAGGATTTAATATCATCGCTGATTGATTTTGAAAAAAAACTAAAAGGGAATGCGATCATCTCGCCGATAACAATCATGATTTCTTGCAGCATAAAACCTAACGCCCGAATACAAAACGCACTAATATAACTAATAGCCGCTGATGCGCTTGCCGTTACCAAGCCTGTCGATGCGACAAATCCCGCAAATGTTGCACCCAAAGCAACACCTGAAAGAGCAAGTGCAATGGTTGAGCTGATTAATGGGGCATAACACTTATGCTGGTTAATCATAATATTTTTTTCAAGATTTGCCGGAATAACCGATGCAACACGTGCAAATGATCGATCTATCTCAAGATTAACCAAGTAGCCTTCTTCATGTAGTTGTCTTGCCACATGCGTTGCAACGCCTCCCCCTAATGAAAAACCATGAAGGGTGATATTTTGTGGGGGAATCCCTTGATTAATGAGTCGCATAGCCTGCTGATAACCGGCTTTAAATAAATCATGCGCAGACTGTGATTCACCTCTACTGGAGCCTACTCCGGGATAATTCCAGAATATAAAATTCCTATTCGAATTAGTTACAATACGATTACAAATGGTATCAATATGCATGGCATCTTGACCATTGCCGCAACAGAAAATCTCATAGGGTTGCTCTGAACTGAGTTGCCTTTGCTTTGCTTCAAGTGTTTCTAAGCCGTCTACTGATAGCGAAGCGAAAGTATGGGTCTCAGATAAAAAGCCATAGTAATCTTCCATAAACACATAACGTTGATATTCCTGAAAATCAGAGCGCTGAAACCATGATTCTGCTGTGCAAAATCCTTTTTCATCATTGTCTAATGGCTTCTTTTTTTCTACAATAAATTTAGCAGGCAAAATGAGTAACATAATTAATGAAGACAAATAGGTGGGTGTCATTAATCCCCGCTCATATAAGCTTGCAAGGGCTTGATACATATTCATTTGAAATTGAATCGGAAATTCTTGATTGATTTCTCTCGGCATATTTATCATCCAAATAGTGACGCATAAATTCATATGCAGAATATACCATTATTTGATTAAATATGATACATTATTAGTGCATTGCTATCAATATTTACGAGATTTTAGAAGCCTTGCCAGAAATCTGTTTAAATGCGACAACTCTGTGTAATCATAAACCACCCCTAGACCATTTCTGCCAGATAATACCTTCACCTTTTGCCAAACGTATTAAACTACGATATAAAGCCTGAAACTCAACAATATCCATAATGTAAAAAACAATCCATACTACTGGGGCCAAGACGAGTAAATTGCTGTGGAAATAAGCCTTAGGATCAATAATAATCTGCAAAACCATGACCAAGCACATTAGCAGAATGACCAATACAAGGGGCAAATAGTCATTCGTAGTAATCGTATAACCAAAAAATAAGGCCAATAAAAACCCTTCAAGCAGCAAAGTCAATTCAACATATACTGATATTGGTAGCAATATAAATGTCAGGTATGAGTTATGCTGTTTTTTTAAACTAAAAAACAATTTTCTATGTTTAATAAACGTTAAAAAACGACCGAATTTCCACCGTAATCTCTGATCGCATAATCCCTTCCAGTCTGATGGACCTTCAGTGTATACAATCGCATCAACCGCATATCGAGTTTTATAGCCGTGGGCAAGTATTCGCGTGGACATTTCGATATCTTCAGTGATGATGGAGTCATCAAACCCACCAAGCTCCGTTAATACATGTTTTCGATAAGCAGCAGCGGCACCGCCAATAATATAAACTGAATTAAATATTGAGTCCGCACGCTTAAAGAAAAAGCCATAAAGATATTCGAGTTGCTGCATGACTTGAATTGGTTTTTTACGGTTTCCAACGATGACATTACCTGCGACAGCGGCGACATTTTTATCAGTAAAACGTTTAATGATATTGGTTATTGCATTTATATCCATCATGCTATCAGCATCAAGGGTGACAATAAATTCGCCACTGGCAAGTTTTAAACCCTGATTTAAGGCTTTTGCTTTACCGCCATTGCTTAAGTGGATATATTTAATAGTCGTATTTGAATGATTGTTTGTTTCATAATCTCGTACAAATTCCGTCACCAGTTTGTGAGTTAAATCAGTTGAGCCATCATTAATCACAATTATTTCTAAATTTTTGTATTGCGTATTTAAAACTGAATCAAGAGTTTTTATGATCCCGACTTCTTCATTCCAAGCCGGAATAAGAACTGAAACGGTTGGTTCAGAATAATCTTTTCCTTTTGCTGCTCGAATTCGTTCCACCAGTGAGTAAAATGGCGCCATTAATAATTGAATTGCATATTTAATAATAATGGGTAAAAGCAGGAAGAAAATAATTAAGCGTACGCCCCCAAAGCTATTGGTCGATTTGTATTGGGTTACACTGTACATGTAAAAAACAACAATATTAACCATGTAGAGCAGACATAATATTGTCGCACTACGAAAAAGCTGAAAATTTGATCGTTTCATCGGATTCACTTAAACATTAAAGTTTTGTCCCTGGCGTTACTAAACAAGCTTCATCTTTCTTGGATAAATGAAAATCACAACTCATGATTTCCTTATAGTAGCACCAACATAAGGATTGTTACTTTACAAAAGAATATCCATAGGAGATACGCCACGCAGGATTGTAATCTGAAAGAGGTCCCTATACCAGTTAAGATATCGTCGCGGTCCTTCGTGGATGTTGTGGGTAGATTTTCTTTTATTTAATCAAAATAGACCGATGTCATCCTGAACGCAGTGTAGGATTCCCTGAATTAGACTTAAATCTAGTCAATTGGAGGCCCTTCACGTCGTTTAGGATGACGTACCTGGGAAGTCATAAAAAAAGCCCATTATATATGGGCTTATAGTAAAATAATTTACATTGTTCTTTCAGGTGCTTTTTAAAAAGGAATATCATCATCCAGTTCATCAAAGGCCTCTTGCACGACGTTTTGCGGGGATTGTGATTGCTGTTGTGGTCTGCGCGCCGTGCTGCTTTGAGGATCGTATTGTGGCATGCTTTGTGAATTAATGTAGGGGGCTGTTTGTCCTTTGGTATCGAGCAGCTGAAGTTCGGATGCCACGATTTCAGTTGTATATTTGTCTTGGCCTTGTTGATCCTGCCATTTTCTTGTGCGCAAACTGCCTTCAATATAAATTTTTGAGCCTTTACGAACGTATTCTCCAGCAATTTCGCCTAAACGATTAAAGCATACAACACGATGCCATTCGGTTCGCTCTTGCTTATTTCCGGTTTCTTTGTCTTTCCATGTTTCACTGGTTGCCAACGATAAAGTTGTGACCGCGTTACCATTCGGCATATACCTGACTTCTGGATCACCGCCGATATTACCAACCAGAATGACTTTATTTATTCCTCTTGCCATGTTGTTTTTCCTTGATGCGATTCGTTAGAATTAAGGTAAGATTATACCCCATCTTAACACGCTGTCTAGCGTTCACATGCCGACGTAATTAGGCCCGCCGCCGCCCTCAGGCGCGCACCACAGAATATTTTGTCGTGGATCTTTAATATCACATGTTTTGCAGTGAAGGCAGTTCTGCGCATTAATTTGTAAGTGTGGACCTGTTTCATCTTGTATGATTTCATACACTCCGGCAGGGCAGTATCGTGTTTCAGGTGACGCGTATTCTCGATAATTGACCTGTATTGCTTTCGAATAATCCTTAAGCTTAAGATGATTGGGTTGGTTTTCTTCGTGATAGGTATTTGATAAATATACGGAAGCAAGCAAGTCAAATGTTAAAACACCGTCAGGTTTCGGATAGTTTATTTTTTTCGATACTTTGGCAGGTTTTAGTGTTGAATAATCATCATGATTTTTCAGTGTCCAAGGCGATTTACCCTGTGAAATATAGGTTTCAAAAGCGGCATTAAATAGCCCCGTAAATAAGCCCATTTTAAAACCCGGTCGGATATTTCGTGCGACATAGAGTTCTTTCGCTACCCAGGACTGTTTGATTTTGTCAGTGTAATTGACCAATTCAACTGGTCGCTCGTTAACTGTAGTTAAGCGCTCAAAACAGGCTTCTGCAGAAAGCATTCCCGATTCCATGACAGTATGAATACCTTTTATCTTAGGTACATTAAGAAATCCGGCTGCATCGCCAATTAAAACACCACCGGGAAAGGTTAATTTGGGTATCGATTGCCAACCGCCTTCGTTTAAAGCTCGTGCGCCATAGACAATTCGCTCTCCTCCACGCAGTAATTGACTCACAAAAGGATGGGTTTTGAAACGTTGCATTTCAGAATAGGGATTAAGCCATGTATTCTGATAGTCTAGTCCCACAACAAATCCGATGGATATGCGATTTGAAGACATATGATAAATATACGATCCACCATAAGTGAGATTATCCAGTGGCCAACCAACGCTGTGAACAACGTGCCCGCGACGATGATTTTCTTCAGGAATTTCCCAAACTTCTTTGATGCCTAATCCGTAGGTTTGAGGCTGAACTCCTTTACGTAATTGAAAACGATTCATAAGTTTTTGACTTAATTGACCACGACATCCCTCAGCAAAAAGGGTTTGTTTCGCTTTTAAGTGTATGCCAGGTTGGTATTTTACTGTTTTCTGCTCGTCCTTATCTAATCCTACGGGCCCTGTTGCAACACCAACTACATCACCATGACTGTTATAAAGAATATCAACTGCTGCAAAGCCAGGATAGATTTCACAACCTAAACTTTCAGCTTGGGTCGCAAGAAATTGGCATAACTCACCAAGACTGATTATATAATTTCCATAATTAGACATGGGCTTAGGTGTGGGAAGTTTATACGCTTTACGTGTTGTTAAATAATAAAAAGAGTCACGGGTAACCCTTGAGTCAAGAGGGGCTGTGCGCCAGATATCAGGTAATAATCGCTGTAAACTTCGAGGCTCAAGTATGGCTCCAGACAGAATATGTGAGCCAACTCTTGCCCCTTTCTCTAAAATACAGACACTCAATTCAATTTGGTTTTGGATGGCTAATTGTTTAAGTCGAATAGCGGCAGATAATCCAGCAGGCCCTGCTCCAACAATGACCACATCATATTCCATCGTTTCGTATACCACGCGTTACTCCCTTTGCAAGCGTTTGTTGGAGATCATAATACATGACGATAAGCGTATTAACAAAGGTGATTCAATCCAAGAAACGAGCACAATAAGGAAAATGTCACGTTGATTGTTTCAATTGATTGAGGCGCTACAAAAATGGTGTCATCACCGGCTAATGTTCCAATAACCTGGCATTGTTTATTATCAATAATTCGCGCAATCACTGATGCTGACCCTGGGCTGGTCTTCACGATGATGAGAGATTCATTTTTGACTATATCGATGATCAATTCAGCTAATGCGGTGTCAATCGATGGTGGGGCGACATCATGAGGAAGCCTGTAGACCATTTCACCGTGATCATTGCTAGATTTAATCGCGTTAATTTTTCTAAGCAGTCGTGAAACTTTTGATTGATTAATAACATGCCCTCGCGCCTCCAACTCCGTGCAAATGGTGTCTTGTGTTGCTTTAACACCTTGTATTAATATGGTTTTTAAATCATTAACTAGTGAGTCAGTCGTCGTAAATGTTTTTTTGTTAGTTGTCATCATGGCCCATCCGATAAAATAAATTGAATAATTATGCACAATTTAAAAATAAAAGTGAATAAATATATTGACAGATAGGTGTTGTTTCATTAAAATATCTTAAGTTTTAATTTTGAACATTATAACCTAATTTTTAATGTGAGTGAAGACCATGGCTATTAAACACATTGTTCAGCACACATCGTTTTTTACGTTAAATACGTCTCAAAAAGCAGTTGTGCGCGATTTTGTGGAAGCGCCTAGCCCTCATTCATTACCCAACATCGACATTTATGATGTTTTTAAACATCATAAAGCGTTGTCTTTATCAGTTGATTACTGGAAAAATAAAATAAAACACATTAATCCTGTTTTACTTCAGTTGATGTCTGATGATGATAAAGCAATTCTTAGAGACCAATTATTTTTTGTGTCTCGTATTTTTTCTGAAAGTTGTGTGTTTGCCTATAAACAAGGCAACGGAAGTGCTCTTAACGATTACGGATCATCCATTGAAAAATGTTTCGATTTAATTAATTTACTCAAAAATCCAAACCAAGATCTTGTTTATCCTCAGATTTTAAATACAATTCATCCCATTACTGATGACGGTATTTATACAACCCTCGAATGGATGGGTGCCTTTAACGAATGTCGATTGTATTGGGTTTGGGCTGGAGGAGGGGGGTTAATCGGTAATTTTATTAATTTACTTCCCGATACCTACCTTCAAAAAAAACAAGCGTCAGATATCCTTGATATACCTGGACAACTCGGCGGAATATTGAGTTGGGCGCTTTATTATTTCCGATTTTCTATTCGAATCGCTATATTATTAAGACACACCATACCAGGTTTTTGGATGAGCGTTGAAGAGCAACAAATTCCTTGGCTTGAGCGTCTTTACAATCAATGGCAACAACTAAAATTTGATCTACTGAACGATTTTTTTTGGGCTGATGCAAACTTGGTATGCTTTTTTTGGTTAACCGGCAGCACTATGGCTGATTATTACGGTGGCTTATTAACCGCTGTTTTGCTTCTCATGGATGTCTGTAATGCGCTTTGGAATTACAGCGAAGAATATGGGCAATATAAAATTGATATGCAGCAGTATCAATCTGATATTGCTGAATTAACATCAATAGGTGGAATGGACAAACACATTGCCCTGTTACAGCAGGCAATGTGTCAGTCAAAACTCGATTGGGATTATAAATTGTACGCGTTATATGTGAATGTCATTTATGCCATTAGTTTACTGTTTGCGTTTAGTCTGGTGTACTCTTTCTTTATTCTACCGTCTGCATTATCTGCTGTTGTGGCGTTAACCTGTGGTTTATCAGGGACTATTTTATGTTTTAGTTTAAATGCGATTTGTGCAGCATCACAGCAAGGATTAACCATTTGTAAATCTATCGAACAATGGCATGACTTAAAAAATGAGCTTGGCAATAAATTACAGCAAGACCTGTCTTTTGCGTCTATTGATGAACAAAAACGATTGTATCTTGAGGCTAAGCAGTTAGAGATGGAGCTAGATTATCAGTTAAACGAGATTCATTATCAGCACATTATTTTACTGCGTTCGGTCTTGATTGATATCCTGGTTCCTCCAATTATATTTATTTCCTTAATTTATATGCCCTTAGGCTTAGGACTTACCCTTATGGCAGCAAGCTTTGTTTTAGCAGTATGGTCTCATGATTATGTGAATAAAAACTATAAACCCGCAGACGCACAATTACCCGATTTTGATGAAAATGAATTTAGTGAGTTTAATGTCGCGCATGCTCAACAAAACCTAGACGTATTAACCCAGACCGACCATGGTTTTTTTGGTTCAGTTGAGCGTTGTTTAAGGCAGCAGCGAAATGATGTAAGATTAATCGAACATACGGTTGCAGGTTTTTAGGCATGAAAATTTATTTAGCTTCAAAAAGTCCAAGGCGACAAGAGTTATTGAGGCAAATGGAGGTTTCATTTGAATGCTTGTGGGTTGATACACCAGAAATTATAAAGCCTAATGAACACCCTGAGGATTATTCAAAACGGATTACACAAGAAAAACTTCATGCTGCATGGCATAAAATTAACGAGGAATCGTTGAGTCTTATGCCTATTTTATGCGCTGACACCGAAGTCATCTTTGATGGCACAATTTTAGGAAAACCCCTGGATGAAGATGATGCGTTTAATATGTTGAGCCTTTACTCTGGCAAAACCCATGATGTCATTACCAGTGTTGGATTGATCTATGATGGATATGAACAAATTCGCATGAACACCACAAAAGTTACATTTGCTAAAATGACCGATGAAAACATTCGGCATTATCTAGCTTCGGGTAATTATAAAGATAAGTCGGGTGGGTATGGTATCCAAAGCTATATCGGGCAATTTATTTCAAACATTGAGGGATGTTTTTATTCGGTCATGGGGTTGCCGTTAAATACCGTTAGAGACATGTTGGATGATTTTCAGAGAAAATTTAAATGAGGTATTGTAAAATAACTGGCAAAAGATGACTTCAATCTATTACCGTTCAACATTATGGCAAAAACCAATTAAATCACGCAACCCGTAGTTCTCCAAACGCATACAAATCAAATGTAACTTTGAAGATGAGGCCTGTACATTAATCGATCTTAATTTAACAGAACTCAATTCTGCTTCAATTAAAGAAAAATATTTGTACAATTAGTGGTATCCTGTCACAATCGCCGGGTAAGTGCCTGTCAGGGAGCTCGGACTAACCCGAGCCGCGCGCGTAAGCAAGCGGAATTTTTAAAAAAAACACAAAATATTTAAAAATCCCTATTG
>JAJZSG010000063.1 GCA_021849905.1 Pseudomonadota bacterium | reverse complement strand
CCTTGTATGACCGAATCATGTTGTTAGGGACAGATTCTCGTGAAATCACCCCTAAAACAGCCGCTAATCTTCAGGAAAAGCAATTGTATAATGTGGTCGAAGAAATGAAGGTTGCAGCAGGTTTGCGGTTTATGCCTAAGGTTTTTTTGATTGAAGCCGATTACATGAATGCCTTTGCCAGCGGATATAGTGAAAAATCAGCTATGGTTGCGATTACCCGCGGATTAATGACCAAATTAGACCGGGCTGAATTACAAGCGGTTATGGCACATGAATTAAGCCATATTCGTCATCATGATATTAAATTGACTCTGATGGTGGCGGTTTTAAGTAATATTCTGTTGATTGTTATTGATATGTTATTTTACAGCGTCATATTCAAGCGAGACGACCGTGGGGATAATCGGTTTTTAATGGTTATTATGGTGCTACGTTACGTGGTGCCTCTGATTACAATCATGTTAAGTTTGTTTTTAAGTCGCACGCGGGAGTTCATGGCGGATACCGGTGCTGTTGAATTGATGCGTAACAATGAGCCCATGGCGCGCGCACTACTCAAAATAAGCCAGGATCATGAAGCCCATGCAGACGCCTACTCTCAGGCTTATGGACAAACGGCGCATGAAGAGGTTCGGCGTGCGTCTTATCTTTTCGATCCATCCAGTCTTGACCCCGTTAAATCTTTAAATGGCGCGTTTTCAACGCATCCCAGTATCCAGAAGCGCCTTGAGGCACTAGGATTTAAACGCAAGCAGTAAGTAAATTACTCGCGTAATCCGGTGCCTTTTTTTAGTAACACTAAATTGACAATGATTAACAAAATAACCATGAGACAAATGATACCCATGGAAAATGCCATGCTAATGTGCTGCTGACCAATCATAACATGACGAAGTGCGTTAACCATATACACAACCGGGTTAAAATCGCTTATTCGTTGCCAAATCGGGGGTAGCATACTCGTCGAGTAAAATATGCCCCCTAAATAGCTCAGCGGTGCTAGTACGAAAGTGGGAACCAGTGCAACATCATCAAACGTTTTAGCAAGCATACCGTTTGTGAACCCGGCTAAGGAAAATAAAGCGGCAACGATGGCTACAACCACGAGCGTCATGGGTAAAACTTTGTAGTCGATATCTAAAAAGAAAATGGCAACTAGAAATACCAAAATAGCCACAATTAATCCGCGTAAAACACCGCCCAAAGTATAACCTAATAAAATTAAGCTGTAATGCATGGGACTAATCAGCATTTCTTCTATGCTTCGCTGAAACCGTACACTGAATAACGACGTTGAGACGTTTGCATAGGAGTTGGTAATAACAGCCATCATGATAAGGCCTGGCGCGATAAATAAACTGTAACTTACCCCCTCCACTGTACCAATTCGTTGTCCCATTATGGCGCCAAAAATAAGAAAATATAACAACGTTGAGATAACCGGTGGTAAAAAGACTTGCGTTGCAATGCGAAACATACGAATGAGCTCGCGCCGCACCAAAGTGTATAGACCAATGAGTTGAGAATTAATCATGATTAATAAGATCCATAAAGAGCTCTTCTAAGCGGTTTGTTTTGTTTCGCATGCTGTGAATGCGAATGCCTTTTTCACTGAAAACATGAAACACATCGTTAAGTGAACGCTGACTATCTACGCGAAGCTCAAAGGTGTTTGTGTCTAATTTAACCGCTGAAAAGGGGTCTAATGAAGGTAAGCTATTGATGGCATCCATGGTATCAAAAATAAACGTTTGATGATGCAATGAGCGCAACAGTGTATTCATGGATGTGTTTTCAACAATCAGGCCTTTATCGATGATGGCAATGTTTTTACACAACTGTTCGGCTTCTTCTAGATAGTGTGTGGTTAAAATAATGGTCGTACCGTTCGCGTTGGTTTGAGTCAAAAAATCCCACATGCTACGTCGAATTTCAATATCCACACCCGCGGTGGGTTCATCAAGAATGAGCACTTTTGGACGATGAACCAGCGCACGTGCAATCATGAGGCGGCGTTTCATGCCACCTGATAAATGGCGCACAATGGACTTTCGTTTTTCCCACAGACCCAATTCACTTAAAAGCGAGGTCACCTCGGGAAGGGCTTGTTGACGTGATAACCCATAATAGCCGGCTTGGTTGAGTAATACCTCTTGGCAATTTTCAAAAATATTCAAGTTAAATTCTTGAGGAACTAAACCTAAATAGGATTTCGCTTTTTCAGCCGATTGGTCTAAATCGTAGCCATTAATTGCAATGGAGCCAGACGTTTTTTTGAGCAAAGTTGTGATTAAACCAATGGTTGTTGATTTACCTGCACCGTTTGCCCCTAAAAGCGCGAAAAAATCGCCTTGTTTGACGGTTAAGTCGATTCCTTTAAGCGCCTCGACGCCATTGGCATAGGTCTTACGGAGTTCTCGAATGTCTAGAGCATTCATGTAACCAACTTGTAAACAGATTAAAAAATAGATTATACACCACTATCTTATGCTTGGTCATGCGCAAGTGACCGTCTATTTGAGCGAAAGTAGCTTAATGGTGACAATTTTAATAGATCGGATAATTTTTCCATGTAGATGCAAGCAAATCTATCCACTTGATAGGCAAAGTAGCTTTCTTCAGCACCAGCTCGAAAGACACGCTCCCATTTTGGATTAAAAAATAATCGCTGTTCTTGTAAAAGGCGAGATATTTCATTGTCTATGACTGAAATGCGAGCTTGAATGGTATGTAGGGTGTCGCTGTATTGGTTGGTGTTTTCATCAACGGCTTTGGTCAGTAGATCAATGTGCTCTTGCTCCAGCAATTTTTTCGTTGTCATTTTGGCTATAATCTCATGTTCAATGGGTTGGGCTTTTTTTTGTGCGGAAATTTCCTCACCTAACTCTTCGACAACCAGTGCGGTTCGCCAATTGCAATCTTTTTTCAGTCGAAGAATATCACCGTAGATATGATCGCCAATGTATAAAATTTCATCGCCATTTAAGTGGAGGTCGTCGGTGAATTTTTTTGCATTTCCACCTTGGTATACGCCGGGTTTAATATCGCCTGCGGTATTGGTCATGAAGCCGTTTTCAGGGTTTATCTGTAAAAATTTGAGATTGTCGTAGAAAAATCGGGGCTTATTGGCAAGCGTAATCACATATTCAAATAAGTCTTCCCATGTCTGACCTTTATCAAGGAAAGGATTAATAGCATAGTCAAGTAATGTATGGGTGTAGGTATATTCCGAGTTGGTTAAGATAAATATTTTTTTTCCATACTGTTTGTAGCGTTTTAGTCCTTCAACCACTGTTTCATCACGGATGACGTAACGGTCAAGATTTAGGCTGATTTGCTTTTTCAAATGGCCGTCAGCATGAACCCTATCTACAGCAAAGAGGACGTCTGTTGCAATGGTTGGGTAACTTGGAAATTGCTGCGGATATTGGTCTTTTAGGTCGATTAATTGGCCATATAACACGCATAATGCGATAGAAAATGATGTATCGATGGCCATGTAGTTTGGGTCACCGAGATCGACATAAATACTGCGGTAAAATTGTTTTTGTTCGATAAAATCAATCGGTTTAGTTCCATGATAACTTTGGCGAATGGCACCAAAGCGACTGAGTTTTAAAATGTTGCCGTTTTTGCTGTCGATGACCAAACCACGAATCGCATCCTCAAAACGAAAGACCAGTTTTTTTATTGTTTCGGGGTAGTGTTTCTGCGTGATGAGGTCGTTGATGATGAGCTTATAAACTAACGATTCAAATTCTTTCGTTTTATAGCGAATCAAGGTGTGGTCCATATCTAAACCAATATATTTAATTTTTTTCATATTCAAAATACGATTTGCAAATACGTTGTTCGTCATTATTTTTTCCTTTCTGAAATAAGCTTTTGTACAACATCCGCATCGGTTAATGTTGAGGTATCGCCTAAATGGTCAAACTGATTGCTTGCAATGTGTTTTAAAATTCGGCGCATAATTTTTCCAGAGCGCGTTTTAGGTAGTGCTGACGTCCATTGAATGTCTTCCAGAGTTGCTAGCGGGCCTATTTGATTTCGAACATGATGAATGAGTTCTTTTTTCAACTGGTCAGTAGGGGTGTGAGATGGATTGAGTGTCACAAATGCAAAAATGCCCTCGCCTTTAATCTCATGGGGAATACCCACGACGGCCGCTTCAGAAACATCCTTATGTGAAATCAGTGCACTTTCTAATTCTTCTGTGCCTAAGCGATGACCCGATACTTTAATAATATCGTCATTTCGGCCGGTGATCCAAAAATGTCCGCACTTATCAAGATGCGCGCCATCGCCTGTTAAATAACAGCCAGGTATAGGTTTCAAATAAGTACTGACAAAGCGTGTTCTATCGCCGTAAATGGTTTGCATCAATCCAGGCCAGGGTTGTTTAATCACCAGTCGCCCCGATTGCATGGGTTGAACGGGATGGCCTTCATCATCAACGATTTCGGGCACAACTCCAAAAAAAGGTACACCTGCGGATCCCGGTGTCAATGGCGTGGCGCCTGGTAAAGGTGAGAGTAAAATGCCACCTGTTTCGGTTTGCCACCAGGTGTTGACGATGGGACAACGGTTTTCCCCCACAACCTGATAATACCATTCCCAGACATCTGGGTTAATGGGCTCACCCACGCTACCAAGCAATCGCAGACTTTTGCGACCCGAGTGTGTTACCCACGTATCCCCTTCTTGACGCAAAGCGCGAAGGGCTGTTGGAGCAGTGTAAAACACAGTGACGTGATGTTTATCAATCACGTTCCAATAACGCGAATAATCAGGGTAATGCGGAACGCCTTCGAACATCAGGGTGGTGGCACCATTCGCAAGAGGGCCATAAACAAGATAGCTATGACCTGTAATCCAGCCCAGATCAGCCGTACACCAGTGGACATCGTCTTCATGATAATCAAAGACATAATAATGGGTTATCGCAGCAAAGAGCAGGTAGCCTCCCGTAGTGTGTGTCACTCCTTTGGGTTTTCCCGTGGAGCCTGATGTGTATAAGATAAATAAAGGGTCATTGGCATCCATGTGTTCGATTGGACACTCATCGTATGCGTTATTCATCATGTCGTGATACCAGTAATCACGATTAGGCGTCCAGTTAATACGATTTCCAGTGCGTTTGACTACGATAACGGACTGAACTTCTGGACAGTCTTCTAGTGCGATATCGCAATTTTCTTTAAAGGGAATGGTTTTATCGCCTCTAAAGCCTTCATCGGCTGTGATGAGTAATGCACAGTTTGAGTCAAGTAGGCGAGTTTTTAAGGCCTCGGCTGAAAAGCCACCAAAAACAATCGAATGAATGGCTCCAATTCGTGCACAAGCCAGCATTGCAATCACGGCTTCTGGAATCATTGGCAGATAAATGCAAACACGGTCACCTTTTTTTATACCTTGCATTTTGAGCACATTGGCAAATTGGCATATCTGTTGATGCAGCGCTTTATAGGTCAGGGATTGAGTCTCATGAAGTGAGTTTCCTTCCCAAATAAGGGCTATTTTATTTTGATGATGATCTAGGTGTCTATCAACACAGTTGTAACAGGCATTAAGTGTGCTGTTGGTAAACCATTTTATATCCGGGGTACTAAAGTTTCCCTCAACAACGTTTGTCCAGGGTTTAAACCAGGTAATAAAGCGTTTGGCTTGCTCAGCCCAAAACTCAGCTGGGTTTTCGCAGGATTGTTGGTATAACTTTTGGTATTGTTCATTGTCGATATTGGCTTTTTTTACGAAGTCTGTTAGAAGGGGATGGGATATGATTTTATTCATTTTTTATCGCGTCCAGGTGCATTTATAGGCTTCTTATATCATGATTTAATCGGGATTGACATCGTGGAATGTTGTCACCAGCTTACTTGTATTAGCACTTGACAATAATAAGGAGTACAATATGGCACATTAACAGCCAATTGTACTCTTATCTCTCATGAAAAATAAATTACACGGAAAAGCTGGGCCTTTATATCGTCGTTTAGTGACGTACCTGAAACCCTTTTGGCCTGTTTTGTTATTAGGACTACTAGCTAATATATTATACTCCTGTATTGATGCAGGTTTCACTTATATGATGCGTCCCTTTATGGATAAGGGATTTATCGATATTGATATGACCTTCGTGAAGCAGATTCCTTTGATTGTTCTTTTCGGTATTTCCTTACGAGGTTTAGTGAGTGCCTTAGGCAGTTACTGCATGACCTGGGTTGCGCGCTCCGTGGTGAATGTGCTGAGGCAGCGTGTTTTTGCTCATATTCTTCGCTTGCCTGCTGACTATTATGATGAAGCGACCTCTGGACAATTATTATCAAAAATTTTGTATGATGTTGAGCAAGTGGCTCAAGTCAGTGCGGATGCGTTAACGGATTTTGTACAAAATACCTGTTTAATTATTGGGTTATTAACCGTGATGATGCTGATTTGTTGGCAACTATCGTTGATGTTTTTGTTGACTATCCCGTTTATCGCTGTCGTGGTGAATTTTACGAATAAACGTGTGCGACGGATTAGTCATAAAGTGCAACTATCCATGGGAAATGTAACCGAGATTGTTGCTGAAGTGATTGACGGCTATCGTGTGGTTCGTATTTTTGGTGGCGAGCGTTATGAGCGAGAGAAGTTTAATCAAGCAACCGAGATATCTCGAAAAAATGACATGAAAGTCGCAGTCACTAAAGCCATTAATGTTTCAGCGGTGCAGGTGATTATCTCGATTGGAATAGCAGTCATTATTTTTGCAGCCATTCAACTCTCAACGGTCATTACTGTGACTGCAGGGTCATTTTTAGCAATAATCGCAGCCATGTTGCAGTTGATTAAACCTATGAAAACGTTAACCACCTTAAACGCTGCTATTCAGCGCGGTTTAGCGGGTGCTGAGAGTGTGTTTGATTTACTGGATAATCCCATAGAACCAGATGAGGGTCATATTTTAAATAAAAAAGTTAAAGGCGAGATTCGATTTGATGGCGTATCGTTTGCTTATCGCAACGGATTACCGGTTTTACAGGACATTCATTTACAAATAGCAGCTGGCGAAACAGTTGCATTGGTGGGACATTCAGGTAGTGGTAAAACAACGCTCGCGAGCCTGCTCCCACGTTTTTATCAGATTAATTCAGGCGTGATACGGCTTGATGGTTTAGCCATTGATACCCTGTCACTGACGAGCTTGCGTGAGCAAATTGCACTGGTGAGCCAACAAGTGACGTTATTTAACGACACCTTGGCCAATAATATTGCCTATAGTTGCCAGCGTGTGACGCGTGATGACATTATCAAGGCGTCGCGTTTGGCTTATGCTGATGAATTTATTCGAAGTCTACCTGAGGGGTATGATACTCGGGTGGGTGAAAATGGGGTCTTGCTTTCAGGTGGACAGCGCCAAAGAATAGCCATTGCTCGCGCTATCTTAAAAGACGCGCCTATTTTAATTTTGGATGAAGCCACGTCAGCACTTGACAATGAATCCGAACGATATATTCAGGCAGCGCTTGAACACGTGATGAAGAATCGCACAACACTGGTGATTGCGCATCGATTATCCACCGTTAAAAAAGCCGATAAGATTGTGGTGTTGCATCAAGGTCGAATCGTTGAACAGGGAACGCATGAGCAATTGCTGGCATTAGGTGGTCATTACAGACAGTTATATCAAGTTCAAAAACGTTCTGTGGACGAGGTCGAAGATGTGGTGGCTTGATGTTAACCATCGATAAATTGTGGTACCGACGTCATCCCCTACGTTGGGTTTTGTTTCCGCTATCGTTATTATTCCGGATACTGGTTTGCGTGCGTCGTTTTATTTTAATCACGTTTTATCAGCATCGTTTTTCTGTTCCCATTATCGTGGTTGGTAATATCACGGTTGGTGGAGTAGGGAAAACACCGTTAGTGATTGCGCTTGTACAACAACTTCAGGCTCGTGGATTGCGAGTAGGCATTGTGAGTCGCGGTTATGGTGCGAAAATTAGTGATTTTCCATATGATGTGCAGATTAATGATCAAGCTGCAGATGTCGGGGATGAGCCATTATTACTGGCTAAACGAACGGGTTGTCCGGTGGTTATTGCGCCTGTACGGGCTCAGGCTGTTCAGTATTTACTAGACCATTACCAAACGCAGATTGTGATTAGTGACGATGGGTTGCAGCATTATCAATTGGGGCGCACGATAGAAATTGCGGTGATTGATGGGGTGCGTGGCTTAGGCAATGGTTTGTGTTTACCCGCAGGTCCGCTGCGAGAATCAGCTACCCGCTTGAATCAGGTTGATTTTGTCGTGGTTAACGGTGCAACATGGCCTGATTGTTACCGAATGGATCTCAAACCAGGTCATTTGACGCAGCTCACGACTGGCGCATCGGTTCATGTGGATGAATTAACATACCCTGTTGCAGCTATTGCGGCAATTGGTCATCCGGCACGATTTTTTTCAACGTTAGAAACAATGGGCGTGAAGTTTAATCCCTATTCTTTTGTTGATCATTATGCATTTAAACCCGATGATTTGTCTTTTTCTGAAAAAATGCTGGTGATGACAGAAAAAGACGCGGTAAAATGTCATGCCTTTGCAACGGATTCAATGTATTTTCTGTCGGTAGATGCTGATGTTAGGGGTGACTTCTGGGATACATTATGGACTCATACAAAATTACAAGGTTATCTTTAATATGACTCTGGCTCTATTTAATCGATTCTGTATTTTTTTAGTTCTTTTTATCAGCGGTATTGTTTACGCAGTACCCGCTAATCTTGAGTCCGTTGAGTCGCCAGGATTTTTACCTGCTGAATCAACACATGCAAATTGGGTTTTTTCAGGCCAAGTGATGAATGAAAATGGTGAGAATTATAACTATTTTTTTCAGTTGCAACGCAATCAAAATCAATTTCATGCCACAGCTGCCTTATTTGATGCCCAGACCAAAGCGCTTGTTTTTATGGATGAAAGTGATGAAACGATTAACGAGCCTGAGCAATATAATTGGCATGTTGGTCGTTCTTTTTTAAGATTTAATGCCATCAATGACAGTTGGATCTTCGGAGTAAAAACGCAGGATAAAAAAGGCTTTAACTTCAAAGTGGACATGTTAAATCAACCCAAACATAATCTTTCGTCTCAAAATTTGCGAGCCGGCATGGATTTTATTGTGACGCAGACGGGGCAATTAAACGGCCATATTCAAACGGGGGATACGGCTAACGGGCAGTTCGTTACCGCAAAAACGGCGTGGTTTCGACAAGTCTGGTTAACCAGTCATCAGGAACACAGTCATGAACTCAGCAGCCTATTATGTCGATTTAACGATGGGAGTGGGTTTTACTCCATGAAAACGCCAGAGCCTGATGCAATACAAGGTGCTGTAGCTGGTTGGTTTGATTCTCAGGGTTTGCCATCTGCGATGTCTCAATTTATTCATGTTAAAGAGTCACAAGAGGGTATTTGGGATATTCGCATCGCATCGCCTCAACTTCATTTCACATTGTCGGATTTTGTTAAACAGCGTGCCGTGGTTGCGGGTTTTATTGCGGAAAAAAATAAAGAGGGGTTTTGTATGTTAAGTGCTGAGGTCATGGGTGAAAATAAGCTAGGCTAAATAACCATCCCTTCATACACAAACGCTGCAGGACCCGTTAGAAACAGAGGCTGTTCTGTTGATTTCCATTGGACTATTAAATCACCGCCCGGTAGGCTGACTTTGACTGTCTCACTTAATTGGTGATAAAGGCGACCAATAGCCATTGCTGCAACGGCACCACTTCCACAGGCTTGGGTTTCACCGCATCCTCGTTCATAAACACGCAAATAAACATGCTCAGGTGTTTCGATTTCCATGAATCCAACATTGGTTTGCTCGGGAAATTTTGCGTGTTGACTGATTTGGATTCCCAGTGCGCTTACTGGTGCGTGTTTGATGTCTGAAACCAGAAGTATTACATGCGGATTTCCAACACTAATTGCCTGCACTTCGCAAGTTTGACCCTGCTTTAATGGGATTGTGTAATAAACGGCTTGATTCGAGGCACGAATCGGAATGTCTTTGGGATTTAATTTGGGCTTTCCCATATCAACGGTAACGGTTTCATCCGGATTGATATGAAGCGTCATTTGAGTTGTACGCGTAGCGACCGTGAGGGTATTTTTTTGAGTAAGTCCATACTGTCTAGCAAATCGTGCAAGACATCGCGCCCCATTACCACATTGGCCGACTTCCTGTCCATTGGCATTGAATATACGGTAAAAAAAATCAATACCGGGTGTCATACTGGCTTCCAGAAGTAAGCATTGATCAAAGCCAATTCCTGTATCTCGTCGACTGAGTTTAGCAATGTCACCTGCCGTCCAGTTCATTGTTTGATTGATGGCATCAATCACAATAAAATCATTGCCTAAGCCGTGCATTTTTGTAAATTTAATGGTCATTTTATGGATTGAGTCGTTCCTGGTAAATAAAGCGGGCCTTTTTGACCGCATGATGATAATGCAAATACCATTATAAAGCCTATGCAAATTGATTTCATGGTGTTTTATGGAGATCGGAA
>JAJZSG010000062.1 GCA_021849905.1 Pseudomonadota bacterium | reverse complement strand
CCGATCTCTAAACTCACGTCATTTCGATGAATTTCACAGTAAACCCCGATTTCACGGATACGACGCGCAATCAATTGGGTATATTGAGAACCAAAATCTAGAATAATAATGGATTTCTTTTTTATATTTTTCATAACGGTTTAATTATCTATTTGATAGTTAGGCGCTTGCTTTGAAATACTGACATCATGAACATGAGACTCACGAATCCCCGCAGACGTTATCTGAACAAACTCGGCTTTTTGATGCAACTCATCAATAGTACCACATCCCGTATACCCCATGCATGATCGCAAACCACCTAACATTTGATGAATAACCGAATGAACAGTCCCTTTATAGGGTACACGCCCCTCTATGCCCTCAGGGACCAATTTTTCAACCCCTTGATTCACATCCTGAAAATAACGATCACTTGATCCTTGAGCGCTGGCCATAGCACCGATAGACCCCATGCCTCGATAGCCTTTGTAAGTTCGTCCCTGATAGAGCTCTATCTCACCAGGTGACTCTTCGGTTCCCGCAAACATCCCTCCCAACATCACGGTTGATGCTCCAGCTGCGAGCGCTTTACAAATATCACCCGAAAAACGAATTCCACCATCTGCAATCACCGGAACCTCACCCTTCAACCCGTCAAATACATTGGCAATCGCTGTAACTTGCGGCACACCGACGCCTGTGACAACCCGTGTTGTACAGATAGAACCAGGACCAATCCCCACTTTAACCGCATCAGCACCGACAGCAACCAAATCACGCGCAGCTGCGGCAGTTGCAATATTTCCACCAATCACTTGAACCTCTGGAAAATGGCGTTTAATCCATTTTACGCGCGTCAAAACACCTTGAGAATGCCCATGCGCCGTATCAACAACAATCACATCAACACCGGCCTCAACGAGCGCTGCAATACGATCATCGGTTCCGTCACCAACACCAACGGCCGCCCCCACCCTTAACTGCTCAGAACTATCCTTGCACGCATAGGGATTATCTTTTGCTTTTTGGATATCTTTAACGGTAATTAAACCGCGTAGATTGAACGCATCATTGACCACTAACAGCTTCTCGATACGGTGTTTATGAAGGAGACTTCGAATTTCTTCACGTCCAGCACCCTCTTTAACCGTGACTAATCGATCTTTTGGGGTCATTACTGCCGAGACAGGTAAAGACAAATTTGTTTCAAACCGAATATCACGACTCGTTACAATACCAACCAATCGCTCACCATCAACAACCGGAACACCAGAAAAATTATATTTTTTCATGATATCAATTAGTTCTTTGACAGATAATAAAGGCGAAACGAATACAGGGTCCTTAACCATCCCACTTTCGAATTTTTTAACTCGCCTGACTTCATCAGACTGTGCCGTAATACTCATATTTTTATGAATAATACCTATTCCTCCCTCTTGTGCCATTGCAATCGCTAATCGAGCTTCTGTAACGGTGTCCATTGCAGCTGAAATTAAAGGCATATTTAACTGAATTTCGCGGGTCAAATTTGCCTTTAAAGAAACCTCTTTCGGAAGAATCGTAGAATGAGAGGGAACGAGTAAAACATCGTCGAATGTTAATGCATGTTGCAAAATAGACAGTGACATAACCAACTCCCAAAGTGACATAATCATCGATAGCACTTGACTGCTCAGACCCAACTTCTACGCCGACGCCGCGGGACGTCGATAACGGGTGAGCAGTAACAATAGCACAAAATTTAAATCAACATGCTTTTCAATGATTGTACAATTATTTACAAAAATCACAATGCACAATCGAGACAGTTCTTCACGCTGTTAATAACAGTTATGCTGTTAAAACAAATGGTTACGTTTTTCATGTACAAACATTAACAAATTAGTTGAATTGTTAGGATATTCACGTGTACAATTTTAAATATCACTTGGAACTTTTTGTGCTTTACTACAGTCTGTAGCCAAGCACAATCTCACAATCAGGATGTGATTGACGTTGGCTAAGATTATTGTCGTAACCTCTGGAAAAGGCGGTGTAGGAAAAACCACATCTTCAGCTGCTATTTCGTCTGGCCTTGCCATGCTAGGTCACAAAACAGTGGTCATTGATTTTGACATCGGATTGCGAAATCTTGATATCATCATGGGCTGTGAACGACGTGTTGTCTATGATTTCATCAATGTTATCAACGGCGAAGCCAGTTTAAATCAAGCGCTTATCAAAGATAAACGTATTCCCTCTTTGTTTATATTTCCTGCATCACAAACACGCGACAAAGATGCCTTAACCATTGAAGGGGTTGAAAAAGTCCTTGATGAATTATCCAAGGACTTTGATTATATCGTCTGTGACTCCCCTGCAGGGATAGAAGCGGGCGCATTGATGGCGATGTACTTTGCCGATCATGCTATTGTTGTCACAAATCCTGAAGTGTCTTCTGTGAGGGACTCTGATAGAATTTTAGGTATCATGTCGAGCAAAACAAAACGTGCTATTGAGGGACGCCCACCGATTCAAGAACATTTGTTGCTCACACGTTATGATCCTGAGCGTGTTGAGCGAGGTGAAATGTTATCTGTTCAAGATGTTAAAGATATCCTAGCCATTCCGTTGATTGGAATTATTCCTGAATCTAAAGCCGTGCTTAAAGCATCAAACACAGGAACACCCGTCATACTTGATGAAAACAGTGACGCAGGTCCTGCTTACCAAGATGCCATTGCCAGGTTTCTAGGAGAAGAAAGACCCATGCGTTTTGTTAATTGTGAGCGCAAAGGGATACTGCGCCGCTTATTCAGTAAAAACAGGGAGGACGTTTTAGCATGAGTATCTTCAACTACTTACGTAAACGCAATCATTCTACAGCATCGGTAGCTAAAGAACGTCTCCAAATTATTATTTCGCATGAACGTACTGAGCGAAACAAAGGTAACAAACCAGATTATTTACCAAAATTGCAAGAAGAAATTCTTGCAGTTATCGCCAAATACATCCCGATTAACCGCGATCAAGTGAGTGTTAATCTTGAGCGCATGGGGGATAGTTCTGTATTGGAACTTAATGTAACGATGCCTGATGAACTTTTAATCGAGATCTAAGGGATTTAGTTTTGTCAGGGAGACATAAAAAATGAAATTATATTATTCTCCAGGTGCTTGTTCTTTGATTGTTCGAATAGTCATTAACGAACTTGGCTTGGAATCATCCTATGAAGCTGTTAATTTAAAAACAAAAAAAACGGCGAACGGTCATGATTACTTAACGATTAATCCTAAAGGTTCAGTGCCGCTTCTTGAGCTTGATGATGGGCTGTCGTTAACCGAAAACGCCATTATCATTCAGTATCTTGCGGATAAAGAAAAAGCTCTCGAACTACTTCCTGGACTTCATGATTTTAATCGATACCGTGTATTAGAGTGGTTAAATTATATTGCAACTGATATTCATAAAGGCTTTGGAGTTCTATTCAATCCAGCTATTCCGCAAATATTAAAAGATGACGTTTTAATCCCTGTATTAAAAACAAAATTCAACCACATTAACAACCATCTCCAAAAACATGATTATTTAAACGGCTCGACTTTCACACTCCCAGACGCTTATTTATTTGTGATGCTAAGATGGGCGCTTATGTTTAAACTCAATCTGGAGCAATGGCCACATATAGCTCGATACTTTCAAAATCTAAGTGAACGTGATTCAATTAAAAAATCATTGACAGACGAGTTATAAAAGTTTATTTTCTTCATTATTTATTCTGGTTGTAATCTGGCATAAATAACTTTTCCACTCCCTAACGGTCGTGGCTCCGATTTCGTGCTCTAATTTAAATACAATGGTTACAAACCATCTAATATACTAAAAATCAAACGAGCAACTTGTAAAGGATGCTCCATGGGAAACATATGGGTTCCTTCAGTCTCAGCTTGAATAATACCAAAGTATTTCTTCATATAATGCAAATCATATCGGTCTACAACTTTACTCTGGGTACCTAGAATTAAAGCGGCAGGTGTTTTTAGCTGATGCTCGTAATGAGACAGTGTATGGGGAATGGTACGAAATATCTCATATTCAACCCGTGGATCAAAACGTAGAGAATAGCCTGACTCATCAAATTTTAAACCATATTCGATATAATCATCCAAACAGACTTTTGTAAAAAATTTAAATAATTTTTTGCTATGTAAATAAGACAAAACCTCCTCGCGATTATCCCACCTTTCTCGTCTTCCTTTGGTTTGATATGCCGGTGTAATTCTATCAATCATGCCTAACATTTTTGAAAAACGAACCAAACTTGATTTAAATCGGCCAATCAACGGTGAATCAAGTAAAATAAGCGATTTAAACAAGGCAGGTTCTTTAATTGCAGCCAATAGGTTTAAAACACCACCTAATGAATGACCAATCGCAATGACAGGCTCAGATGCTTGCGCTTTTATACTTAAAATCAATTCATCAACTAACGTTTGCCAATTATCAGAAACAGGAAACTTGTCGTTATGCCCTATTTTATCCAGATAAATACAATCAAACCGAACCGCGAGACAATCTAAAAATTGTTTGTAGCAAAGGGCAGGAAAACCATTACCGTGCGAAAAATAAACCTGCTCTCTCATAAAAGTACCATTTGACGACTTTCACGCTTAACGGATATAACAGCAAAACTGAAATAAACAGCCATGAGTATTATGAGTGTAGACAGGAAGGCGGAATAAGACGCGTCAAAGGTACAGCATATCAAAAAGAATGAAATTTGTGCTGTAGAGGCCACGATCAACAGTCGATAAGCTTGTTTAAACTGAAGTTTAAATTTAAAAATTAGCCATGAGAAAGCCTGAGCAATCGTCGTTACAAGAAACAAATAGGAGAGGCCGATACCAAACAAAAAAAACACTGTAAACAAATAAATTAAAACAGGTGCTAACCATTTAATCCAGATAAGACCGCTGCCTTGAATCAGATCTCCTGCAAAATAAGTGCGAGAATCCAAGTCAGCAAATGGAACGATAATAGGGTCTAACATTTTACTAATTATTGACCTTGTTTTTTTTTGCGATTTCATTGTAAGAAAATCAAATGCGGGAGCTTTAAAATAAAACTCATCTTGACTGATAATAATCATCAATCCAGGATGGTTCATACTCAAATCCAAAACGGTTTTTGATGTGTCAATCAATCCAATCTGTTGGCTTTGCTGGTTATTAATGATGTAAGGCATTTTTTTATCGAATAGGAGCCGACCCTCCTGAATCATTAGCGCAGGAACATTTTGAAGTGGCGAGATAATTTGATTCGTTAAAAAATCATTAAATTGATAACTAAACCGAACACACAAAGGAATCGATAAGACCGATATCAAAAGCAATAAATAAAAAAAAGAAAAACCTCGCCAATATTTTGCTACATCGACATACAAGCGTCCAGAATAAAACGCCATATACAAAGCCTGCCAATAAGAATATGACGGTTGATCTATTTTTTTTGGAAAGTTTTTTTTACTCATACATTACCCTTATATAACAACGTACGCTTTAATAATTGAGTGTATAAAGGGGGATTGCCTGCTAGCTGCATAATGGTTGTTGACGTTAAACACGTTATCATTAATGGCAAAATCAATGAGTAATTTTGCGTCATTTCAACAACCAGTACGATACCTGTGATGGGTGCACGAACCGTCGCTGAAAATAGAGCACCCATGCCCGCTACAGCAAACATACCCGGATGAACGGACATATCAACAGTGAGATATTGGGATATACTTGAAAACGCCATGCCCAACAAAGTTCCAAGGGCCAATATAGGCGCAAAAACACCGCCTGGCACGCCTGTACAATAACACACAATCGAAAGCAAAAATCGTATCAAAAGTAAGACAATTAAAACGGAAAAACTTAAACCCATGGTCAACGATTGCTCAATAACAGCGTACCCTCCACCGACTAAAACCGGTTCATACCAAGCCAAAAATCCAATAACCAAAGCAACGATAATCACATAAAAGCGTAAGACCATCGGACTGAAGGTATCCATTTTATTCAAACTTGTTATCAGAACCAGATTGAATATAAGTCCTGCAAAACCAACAACAATCCCAAAAATAAAAAAAAGCCAAAGTGAATTAAGACTCGGCAAATTAAAAGCAGACATATTAATTGCAGGTTGCGACCCCAAAATCAACTGCATTACAACAGTGGATATCACGCAACAAATGGCGACTGCTTTAAAATTAATAAATGAAAAATCGAACTGACTGCGCATTTCTTCAAGCACAAATAAAATACCCGCGAGAGGCGCATTAAATGCTGCAGCAAGTCCTGCAGCAGAGCCTGCGGCAATCAAGGCATCGCTTTGCTTGGGATCACAATGAAACCATTCGCTTAGCATATCACCTAAATTACCACCCATCTGGATAGTCGGCCCTTCTCGCCCAAGCGCCATTTTTGAAGAAATTGCCAAAACGCCACCTATAAATTTTACAGGGAGTAAGCGCCGCCATAACAGTGGCCTTTCATGCAATAAGCGACCTTCAATTTCTTGCACACCACTACCCGATGCTTCAGGAGAAAATCGCTTAACCAACAACCACGCAATAAATACCATGAGGATAGAAATAATAGCTGAAACAAAACCGCCGGACCAACTTTGAAAATCAAATCCAGATAATCCTGTCGCCATAAGCCAATTGATTGCTCTAATGGCCAATTGGAATAAAGAGCCCATGAGACCTGTTAAAACACCCAGTGCGATAGCTATTCCATAAAACGATAAAATACGTATTGGCATATCAAAAAGACCATTATTCGAAAATATTATCCTAATCAACTCATTCTACTGTAAAATGGCATCTCTGCAATTACACTGTGGAATATAATCATGTTGTCTTTAGAAAATGAACTAAAAAAAATCGCTGACTTGGCTCATCTGGATTTGGATACTGACCCCAATATGGCGAATCAGTTAGCACATGATGTCAACGCAATCATGGATTATGTTGATCAATTACGCCAGATTGATACTCAAGGTATTGCTCCCTTGTTGCACCCGCTTGATCTTTACCAACGATTACGTGAGGACCATGTTGATTCAGACAACTGTGTTTCTGAACTCGCTGAAATAGCCCCTTTATTTCAAGATGATTTATATCTGGTTCCCAAAGTAATCGATACAGGTGAATAAGGTTATGCATACAAAATCCTTGCATGAATTGATTAACGCATTACAAACTAAAGACATTTCAAGCGTTGAGCTAACTCAATATTATTTAAACCGTATTCAAAACGCATCCACACTAAACGCGTTTATTACGATTGATGAAGAACACGCACTAGTTTCTGCTAAAAAAGCCGATAAACAGCGGCAACTAGGTCAGGCAAGACCATTAACAGGTATTCCATTCGCGCATAAAGATATTTTTTGCACAAAAAAAATGCCGACAACCTGTGGCTCAAAAATGCTTGAGCATTTTTACTCTCCTTATTCTGCAACTATCGTCGAGCGATTCGAAGCAGAAAGCGCGGTATTGCTTGGAAAAACAAACATGGACGAGTTTGCAATGGGGTCAACTAATGAAAACAGCTATTTTGGTGCGGTCAAAAACCCATGGAACTTAACGTGCACATCGGGTGGCTCATCGGGAGGTTCTGCATCTGCAGTTGCCGCCGATCTGATTCCTTTCGCGACAGGTTCAGACACCGGTGGCTCAATAAGACAACCCGCTGCTTTTTGTGGGATTTCAGGACTTAAGCCCACTTATGGTTTGGTTTCACGGTTTGGTCTCATTGCTTATCCATCAAGTCTTGACCAAGCAGGCCCCATGGCCAGACGAGCAGAGGATCTCGCAATTATTTTAAACAGTATGGCGGGTTTTGATGAGAAAGATTCAACTTCAGCTGATACCAGCTACCCTGATTATGTTACGGAGTCGAATAAATCACTTAAAGGACTCCGAATCGGTGTGCAAACCCGTTTCTTAAACAACGCAATTGATGACGATATTCAAAGCGCCATTCATGAAGCACTAAAATTTTTTGAGCAAACTGGCGCTGAAATCGTTAAAATTGATTTACCACTTCAGCCCTTATGGGTACCTTGTTACTACGTGATAGCCTGTGGTGAAGCATCCTCTAACTTATCACGGTATGATGGCATACGATTTGGTTTTCGTGCAGATGATGCCCCCACCCTTCGCGACTTGATTGTACGTACACGTTCAGAAGGTTTCGGCGTCGAAGTCAAACGCCGAATTTTAACTGGAACCTATCTGCTATCATCAAATCATTATGATGACTATTACGTTCAAGCACAAAAAATTCGCCGCATGATTCAGACTGAATTACAAAATGTGTTATCAACCGTTGATGTCATCATCGGCCCCACTACACCAACCTGTGCGTATAAACTAGGAGAAAAAGATCCAGACCCTACCCAACGTTACTTAGGCGATGTGTTTACAGTTGCTGCAAATTTAGCGGGTTTTCCGGCTTTATCTATTCCTGTAGGATTTAAGAATGAATTACCCATCGGCATGCAAATCATGGGAAATCAATTTAGTGAAACACAATTATTGTCTATTGCAAAAATATTTCAACAAAACACAAATTGGCATTTAAACAGACCCAATCTACTCAATGGAGAAGAGGCATGACTTGGCAAACCGTGATTGGACTTGAAGTTCATGCTCAGTTAAAAACGGATTCAAAATTATTTTCTGGAGCTGCAACCGAATATGGTGCATCACCTAATTCGCAAACCAGTTTTATTGATGCAGGTTTACCCGGTGTACTGCCGATTTTAAATCAAAACGCTGTTCGAATGGCGATTCAATTTGGCCTTGCTATTGATGCACAAATTAACGACTTATCCTATTTTGAGCGTAAAAATTACTTTTATCCCGATTTACCTAAAGGATATCAAATCAGTCAGTTACAAAAGCCTATTGTCAGTCATGGTGAATTGTCGATTACCCTTCCCTCGGGTCAAACTAAATTAATTACCATTGAGCGCGCTCATTTAGAAGAAGATGCTGGAAAATCCATACATGATGCTCACCCAAAACACACAGGAATTGATTTAAACCGTGCGGGTATTCCCTTATTGGAGATTGTGACATCACCTTGTTTATTTTCAGCTGATGAAGCAAAAACTTACTTAAAAACACTTCATCAACTCTTACGATTTTTAGATATTTGTGATGGAAATATGCAAGAAGGCTCCTTTCGATGTGATGTCAATATTTCATTAAGACCAAGTCCCTCGCACCCATTGGGCGTTCGTACTGAACTTAAAAACTTAAATTCGTTTCGTTATATTGAAAAAGCAATTGCATTTGAGGCGCGCCGCCATCAAGATTATCTTGAAACCGGTCAACTAATAGTTCAGGAAACGCGTCTTTATTGCCCCGATACCAATACCACTAAGTTATTACGTAATAAAGAAAATGAGGTGGATTATCGCTACTTTCCAGACCCAGACCTGCTTCCTATCAAAATTACCGAAGATGACCTGACAACCATCAAAAAAACACTCCCCACACTCCCTGATGTCCTTAAACGTCAACTAAAAGAGCAGGATAATCTATCTGAAGATAATATTGATTTTTTGTTATCAACACCCGCCACACTTCATTTTTACAATGCTGTAAAAGCCGAAACATATACAACACCTAAAACGATAGTTAATTGGCTAAAGGGTGTATATGTTGCGCTGATAAACGAGCAAGGACTTCATTTTGAAACGCCCCCAGTTTCTGCGAATCAATTAGCTTGCTTGCTTAATCGACTGGAAGACAACATCATTTCTGCTACCAATGCCAAGCGTCTTTTTGCCCAATTAATTAATTATACAGGCACAGTTGATGAGCTCATTGCGTCTGCGGGGTATCAACAAGAAAATAATAGTGAATGGGTAGAGAATATTATCAATCAAACCATTAAAAATTATCCACAACAAGTTTTAGAGTATCAATCAGGGAAAGAGAAACTATTGAGTTTTTTTGTGGGAATAATCATGAAAGAAGGACGGGGAAAAGTAAATGCCGCACAAGTGGGCGAATTATTAAAAAACAAATTAGCTGTTGGTTAGGTAACGTCCCTAAAGTTTTATCAACCTTCATTTAAGCACAAAAACGGAGCCATGACCATCAGAGAGTGGAGAAATTATTCACGCCAAATAACAAGCAAAACAAATAATAACCACCGGGTCTGGCTGAGAGGCGTAAACACCTCCTCAGGCCCGAACGGATCGCAGTAAATATAGATAAACCTAAAAAAAATCAGTTGAAATCTGTGATAATGCGAAACCTTATTGATTTGTAAGGTTAAAAGGATGAAATTACCCGAAATAGAGACTGACCAAAATGGTGAACCGTCAAAGCCAATAAAAAAGTCAATTTGCGCATTAATTGAGGATGAAAAATTAGCAGTTGATACATTCGGTGGTCGAGTTCATGTTGAGCGCCCTAGCCCCTTCGTGGCAAACATCGGAAAAGAACTTTTTTTGAGATAAAATTGGCGTCGATATGTTTGTGCTGAAAAAGCCGGCGTCACAGTAGTGCTACGAGCCTGGTGTTGAGTATGGTTACAGGGGTTTAGCGACAACATCATTGGTGAAGTGCTTCGGCACTATCCCGTTTGGGAGATAGCTCC
>JAJZSG010000061.1 GCA_021849905.1 Pseudomonadota bacterium | reverse complement strand
TCCAATATCGAAATAATTCCGCTTGCTTACGCGCGCAGCTCGGATTAGTCCGAGCTGCGTGACAGGCACTTACCCGGCGATTGTGACAGGATACATAAATAAATTTTTGAGTAAATGACCATGACATTTCGCAAATCAGAAAAACCAAACATTTCACCCCCGATGACAAGTGAACAATCAAAGAAACAGGTCCTCTTAAACCAGTTTGAAAAAGCCATTTCTGAAGCTACGAGGATTGTATCAAAGGAAACAAACATACAAAAAAATAAAGCGGATGTTGCCGCTCAAGTGATACTCGATGCTTACAATTCCATTAAAAAAGAAGATCCAAATCTAGAAGAAGCAATGAATACAAGATATGCTAAAGAAGCAACCAGTCGTCTAGGCCTTTATCTAGAAAAGAAATTAAATCCGACAGAAAAACAGGGTATTTTTCAAAATCACGTTGAAAAGTTCAAATCGTTCCAATCTAAAATGCAAGGTCTTATAGGTTCCAACAGAGTTAAAGAAAAACAACAAAAAACACAAGAGAATAATGAGAAATTTGGATTCGTTGTGTTGCCGCCTAAAAAATAGAAGCCTTCATCCCTCTCTTTCACAAATACGAGTTAGCTCAATAGCAGCGTGCTAAATCCAATCATTAGTAAATTTGCAAGAGCAAATAGTTTATCACTGAACACAAGATCACGAGTAGTCGAAATCGTTACTCACAATCGAATCGTTCTCGCAAAAACTCAGGAATGCGCTCTTCTAACCAATACACAGGCTTACCCGGCACACAACCTGAAATAAATCCAACATGCCCTCCACGGCGACTTAATTCCAATTGAACTGATGGTGCCAGTTCATCAACATGAGGAATGGCATCAGCTGTCATAAAGGGATCATCCAGCGCGTGAATTAATAACGTAGGCGTTGCAATGTGTTTTAAATATTGTCGTGAACTGGATTCGCGATAATAAGCATTGACATGAGGAAAACCGTTTAAGGCCGCGGTAACATGCTCATCAAAAGTCCAAAAACAACGCCATGATTTTAATTCATCACGTGTCCAGGGCAACGTTCCAGGATAATGAGCTAATTTACGGTTAAAAACGGCTCGCAAACAACCTAACAAATGAGCTTGATAAAGCCTTGATAGCCCTTGATTCATCCTATCAGCCACTAAACTCAATTGATAAGGAACCGATACGGCGACACCGGCTTGAATCAGGGTTTGAGGCCCCTGCTCGCCTAACCACTTTAGCAATACATTACCACCAAGAGAAATGCCGACGGCTGCTTTTTTCGTGCGTGGCTCACGATGCGCTAACTCACGAAGAAAACAATCTAAATCAGCCGTGTCGCCTGAATGATAAGCACGAGGCAGCCGATTGGGTGTATTGCTTGCTCCTCGAAAATGCATTAAAACACCCCGCCAACCACAACGATTATACGCCTTTAACTGGCTGGCCACATACCTGGACTCAACGTTTCCACCTAAACCATGAAGTAAAATTATGAGCGGAGTATCTGATTTTAATTCATTAATCGCCCATGCCAAATCAAGAAAATCACCATCAGGTAATTCAAATCGTTCAGTTTTATCAATAGGTGCTCTTACTGACGGCGTTAACCGGGAATAAATCGTTTGCAAGTGGGCATTGGTCAACCACCATGCGGGTTTAAATGTACTATTAAGAATCACTACTATCCTTATGATAAGCCGGACTAAACTCATGGACCGCTTCAACTAAAGCCTGAACATGGTCGGGCGGGACATCCGGCGTAATGCCATGACCTAAATTGAACACATGCCCCGAACCTGAACCATAGGCTCTCAAAACGTCCTGCACATGCTGACGAATGCAGTTAGGTGAAGTCAACAGTACAGCTGGATCAAGATTACCTTGCAGCGCGACTTGTGAGCCCACCTGCAAACGTGCACTCGCTAAATCACAAGTCCAATCAACACTTAAGGCATCACAACCGGTTTTGGCCAAAGCAGGCAACCATTGTCCACCCCCTTTTGTAAATAAGGTAACCGGGATATGAGGGTGTCTCATTTTCAAGTGCTTAACGATGATTGTCATATAATGCAGCGAGAAGGCTTGGTAATTAGCCGTGGTTAATATGCCACCCCAGGTATCAAATAGCATTAGGGCATTTACACCAGCCAGGACTTGCTCATCAAGATAACCTGCCACAGTCAATGCCAATTTTGTGAGTAGACGATGCATGGCGTCGGGTTGCATGTACATCATCTGCAAAACACGTTTAAAATCACGACTCCCACCCCCTTCTATCATGTAGCAGGCCAGCGTCCAGGGGCTCCCCGCAAAGCCAATCAATGGCAATTGACTGGGCATGTTCCGCCGAATTAAACGAACGGCATCCATCACATAAACCAAGTCATCAACAACCGACACATCAGGCAATGCATCAATTTGGGCAACACTGCGAACGGGATTGGCAAAACGCGGGCCTTCCCCTTCAGTAAAGGACAATCCTAACCCCATGGCATCTGGTATAGTCAAAATATCCGAAAATAAAATGGCCGCATCGAGAGCAAAGCGACGAAGCGGTTGCAAGGTGACCTCACAGGCCCACTGTGGATTTCTGCATAGACTCATAAAATCGCCCGCCTGCTCACGAACGCGTCTGTACTCAGGTAGATATCGTCCGGCCTGCCGCATGATCCACACAGGCGTGCGTGGTACCGGTTTTTGTTGTAAGCTGCGAATCAATACAGTTTGTGTGACATCGACCATAGAAACCCTTGAAAACGAAAGATGTTTCGATTTTAACATGAAAACAGGAGAAATCATGACAGACACGCTACGCATATCGGCACTGAGCGCGAATACCCGTATTGGCATTCATGCCTGGGAGCAACGAATCTCACAAAAATTACTGCTTGATATCACCATTCCCATAGATTTAAATGAATTTAACAATGAATTAGCCAATACGCTGGATTATGATGCGCTCTGTCAGTCCGTTACAACACTTCTGGAATCACAAGCCTTCGGGTTAATCGAAACGGTCGCAGAACAGGTAGCAAGCCACATCAAAAACACATTCAACGTCAAACAACTAACTGTGAGTGTTAGCAAACCCCATGCGGTTAAAAATGCCGGGAATATTTGTGTCACTATCACCCGTTAGATTAACTGTATCACAGGCTGGAATATCCTGTGGAACCTCATCTTCAACCTGATGCACGGGCTCTGATGAAGACAAAACCGACAGTTCACGTATTCGATGATAGCTCGATTGCACAGACCCTGTTTCAGTCTGTTCAGCAACACGGGCTTTGGCCTCTCTCAGATAAACCAAGTCTTGTTGTTTGAACCAATAGGTGTTTAATAAAATCAAACTGGTTTGTAAAATCATCAATGCAACGCCTACGCCAGGATTTAGAGCCAAGCCTGTGAAAAATAAAAATGCGCCCGGTAATAGGAGGGCTAGAACGTTATAACTTAAATTAAAAATCAAATTTTGTTTCACATTCGTTGCTGTTTGTTGAGAGACTTCAAAAGCGCTCACAATAGGGTCTAATGAATCAACTCGTGAAACGGCGTTCGCTAATCGCTGGGTCATATTCAGTCGCCCGTCAGTTGGCATGGCTAAACCAAAATCACTGGCAGCAATTGCATCCGCATCATTCTCTTCATCACCAACCATCGCAACTCGCATACCGCCATGTTGAAGCGAGCGAATATAGGCGACTTTATTATCAGAAGATGATTGATAACACACATTTTCAGGCACAATACCTAACAAAGCAGCGTAACGCAGCGCAGTCTCCTTATCCGAGCCCGTACACATATAAACTTGCTTTCCCATCTGTTTCAAGGCATCGATAACAGCGATAGCCTCTTTACGATGCGGTCTTTCAAGAATGACATGCCCCATAATTCGTTGCCCACACGCAAGATAGATGACGGTTTCATCAGTTTCTACAGGGATATTGCTATCAATCAAAACACCTGCGTCTTGCATCATTTTTTGGTTACCAATCAAACAGATTTCACCGTTGATGATTGCTTTTAATCCTGAAAAATGATGGGTATCCAGATCAGTTAAATTTAGAGTCGAAGTAAAGCCCTTTTGACGTCCAGATAAACACAAAGCCTCTGCAATGGATTTGGATGAATGCGCTTCAAGTGTCATCAAGTAGTCAAAAAATATCGCGTCACTAGTCATTGAATGATGAAATGACTTCACTAAGGGCTTTCTCGTTGTTAATGTTCCGTTGAGATCAAACACCACTTGCTCAATTTGATTAACATCTTCCAATGTCCGGGTGCTTTTAAAGACCACATTGTTTTCAATCGCTTTTCTCATACCCGTGCGAGACGCCAATCCAGTCACAAGACCTAATGTACAAGGACAAGCCGACACAAGAACCGCAACACTGCATTGAATAGCAAGTGCTGGGCTGAAAAAATAACCCGCCACAATGCCTGACAAGATAGCGATGACAAACACCGTTGGAATAAAATAAGTTAAAATTTTATCCGCATCGGTCTCCCAGGATGCCTTATCTCGTGAATCAATGGATGCGGCAATTGACGCATCTTTACGCGCTAATAACGACTCACTAGCCCTCGCACCGGCCTTCATGATAATCCGACCAGCGTCCAATCTCATGCCTGCATACAACTGAAATCCAGGGCTGCAAGATTCATGTTCAAGACATCCATAGGCAATGGCCGAATCAATCATGCCCTCGTCCTGCTCACAAACCCCATCTACGGGTATGACATCACCCTCCTCAATGAGGATTAAATCATCTTTCTGCACCTCATCAATAGAAGCTGTAGCAACTTGGCCGTCGCGATAGATTTTAACCTGTTTAGGTGCTCTATCCTGAAACCGTGCAGTCAATCCCATGTCTTGCTCAAGCGATTTCCTAAGCGCCTCGCCGATTTGGCGAAAACCAAAAATCAACAATCCGGCTTCAAACATCATCGGCAAGCCGGGAACAAAAAGTGCCGCAACAGACACAGTCATTGCCGTCAACGTACTCACAGTAAATAACGTATCCATGTGCAATTGACGATGATTAATCAATAATTTCATTGCTTTTCTAAAAGAATCAAAACCCAATACGCTTGTGAATACTACACTGGAAAGCCCCAATAACAGATTGACTACCCAAGGCATGGGGCCTAAAACAAAGGGCAGCAGCAATAAAACAAAACCGGAAATGACGCCTGCAAAACCAGGTAAAAAATGAATCACCGACAAACCTTGTTTGCATGAAAAGCCAATTGTTTCCAATTTACTGTTTAATATATCTGCAACAAGTTGGGATGACAGGTCATCTTCTTCTATAGTAATGGTCAGATTACGGTCGACAAAACTCGCATTAACGTGAAACAAGGTGATAGTTTGTTGACTATGTTCTATCGTTTGATGGCGTAGGCAGGCATTGACTGTGTTTACACAATCAATACAGCTAAGCTCCGGCATAGAAAAAATATAGGTGGTGGACACAACAACGGCTCTCCAAACTAAGGAATTTAAGCATCCATTCGACGAATCATACCGTTAATGTGTTCCTGACGAGCAAACCTGCCCTGAGCGTCTTGTGCTTGTATCTTGGATGCAAACGGCCCCATAACAACACGATACCAGTTTATACCCTGCTGACTGGCAACCGTTATTTTAACGTCCAAACCCTTCATGACCAACATCACCTTCATCCGTTCGGCATCTTGCATCGTTTTAAATGATGCAACTTGCACCATATAAGACACACCATGATTGATAATGGATGGCTTTGATTTTCCAGGATTAGAATGACTAACAGACGATACAGCATCAACGAGTGCTAATGCTTGAGAATGTGTTGGTGTTAGTGTTGGGGTAGGTACTGGCGGCGCTTTAACGGCTTGGCTTGCTTCAGGCAAAGCGGGTGATGGTGACGAGCCTGCAACTTGCTCATTAGCCAATAAAGTATAAAACTCAAATTTAGGCTTCGGCAAAGCGACGGTTTTAGTATCTATTTTTGCAAGAACAGGTGTTGAATTGTTTTTAAAGCCATGTTCAGAAATAAAGGTTCGAAATTGTGAAAAATCATATAACGACGCACTCATATAACCACCAACAAAAACCACGCACATCAAAAACCATTGCCTGGCTTTATGGGCTGTACGACTCGATGATTGCCTTGCTCTATAGTTACCTGCCATTACATACTCTCAGGAGCCGATACACCCAATAGTTGCATCCCATTAAAGAGCACTTGTCGCACCGCTTTTAAAAGACATAACCTTGCACACCGAAGCGATTCTTGCTCACAAAGAAGCGTTACCGCGTTGTAATAACTATGCAATCCCGTTGCGAGTTCTCGCAGATAATAGGCGATTTGATGAGGCTCGCAAGCACTAGCTGCCGTCTCAATTAATTCAGGATACCGATTAAGCAGACCAACCAGTGCTGATTCTTGAGGTTCTGTTAGTAAAGACAATTGATTTAGTCCTTCTTGTTCACTTAACGCTAAACCACGCTCGTTTAACTGTCGCAACACACTACAAATTCGGGCGTGTGCATACTGGATATAATAAACGGGATTATCGTTAGATTCTGATTTTGCTAGGTCAAGATCAAATTCCATGTGTTGCTCGGGCTTTCGAGTTACGTAAAAAAATCGCGCCGCATCACGTCCCACTTCCTCACGCAATTCACGCAAAGTGACAAACGATCCACTGCGAGTGGACATTTGCACGCGCTCACCCTGTCGGAATAAAGTCGCAAATTGAACGAGTAAAACATCCAAAGCATCATCATCATGGCCTAAAGCACGAACAGCTGCCTTCACACGGGTCACATAACCATGATGATCCGCACCAAACACATCAATAACGCGGTCAAAACCTCTATCATATTTATTCCAATGATAAGCAACGTCCGATGCAAAATACGTTGTTTGGCCGTTTGCTCGAATCAAAACACGATCTTTCTCATCACCAAAGGCCGTCGCGCGAAACCACAAGGCGCCCTCGTGTCCAAAAGTAAACCCCGCATCCGTCAATGCCTGAATCCCTTTTTTAATTGAACCATCATCAGACAAGTGTTGTTCAGAAAACCAACGATCGTAGGTGACACCGAATTCAGCCAGATCGTCTTTAATATCAGACAATACAGAATCCAATGCTTTCTGATGAAACAATGCAAATCCAGACGGACTCAATAACTGTTGCGCCCGATGAATTAACGCATCGATATACTGCTCTTTATCGCCACCCAAGGGCTCATCTGCAGGCAAATCTTCAGTAACGGCATACCACTTATGCACAAATTCACGATCATGGAGTGTGTATAACTCACTGGCCAAGGTCTGAACATAATCCCCTTTATACGCATTAGCCGGAAAAACAACGGGCTCCCCGGCTAAAGCTAAATAACGCACCCAAACACTAACCGCCAAAATATTCATTTGGCGGCCAGCATCATTCACATAATATTCCCGACTGACATCAAAGCCTGCAGCAACCAGGAGATTGGCCAATGTCGCACCGAAGGCCGCACTGCGGCCATGGCCGACATGTAAAGGCCCTGTCGGATTCGCTGAAACATACTCCAACAACACCCGCAAACCCTGACCCATGAGACTATTACCAAACGCCGTGCCTTGCTCTAAAACATCCGCGATCACTTGCGCTCGATCGAGCGACTTCATGAAAAAATTGATAAAACCTGGCCCTGCAATCTCAACTTTATCAACAAGAGGATGAGACTCTAAAACCTGCACCACACGTTCAGCCAATTGTCGTGGTGCCATTCGACAAGGTTTAGCTAATACCAATGCAACATTAGTTGCAAAATCGCCATGACTGGAATCTTGGGTTCGCTCAACTTTTAAGTCAATACTTAAATCGCTTGGAATAAACCCTGATTGCTTTAAATCAGATAATGATCGCTCTATTAATTGCTCAACTGTTTTTTTCATAATGCATTTTTATTCGTCAAAAATACAGTTATTATGCGCTTTTTGACGCCAGTTGCAAGGGTTGACCAAACTTTAACCCTTGAGTTCGCGAAGACAAGACAGTACAGTTAAGGTTTATAGCCCAACAACCACCAATTGCAGAGAATAAATATGCGATTTTTCACTCACGTTTGTATTCTATTTATCTGCACGCAGCTCGCTTGGTCTAATCCCACGGAACAAAAAGAATCCGATTTTGACCTCAAAAACGCAAATCAGATTTTTGACCGCATTAATATCAAATTATCGGTACAAAATTTAAATTCAGAGCATCTAAGTGCGGCTATCAACACACTGGATACGCTTACAACACAAGCAAATAAATGCATTGAAATCGCAGAAAAACGTTTGGCCGATATCGATATGTTAATCCAGCAAAGTGGCCATTCTACAGACAAAAATGTAGCCGGTGCAGATCTCGTATATCTGGATAGCGAAAAAAAGAAAAATAGTGATAAATTGGCTCAATGTCGATTATTTTCCATACGTTCCAAAGAAGCAATTGAGGCTTATACCGCCGCCATAGCCAAATTAAAAGAAAAAGAAACGCTTGTTCAGAGCCTGCCATTGTGGTTAATAATTGGCCAAATAATCGATTCGCCATCTGACATTGATATAACGTTCGCATCACAAATCATTATACCGGATGCACTGCAATCTTTTTTAATGTGGAGCCTGTTAGGATGTGCTTCATTGCTGATATCTACAGTTTTTTTGTACAGATTATATAAAAAAATAATTATTATTCAGATTCTATTATTCTCCACTTTTTTAATATCGGCAGCCTTATTTGCATACTTATTTTTTATATCTCAACAACTCAATTTCTCACCGGTTCTTCTCGATTTATCTCGTGAGATTTTTACCTATTTAGCCGCCTGCCAGTTTGCACTGTTTCTATTTAAATTAAAGCCATTAAAGCGGTTGTTTAAATGGTACAGCTTAAATAGCCATTTTTGTCAAAGCGCACTCTTATGCATCTTTAGTTTTTATAGTCTGGCAACAATTGCCAATACACTTGACGATGCCTTTGAGATCAATACACTCTTGTGGCAATTGGGCGAAACCTGTTTTCTTATCATCCTGTTTGCGACTGAGCTTTATTTGATTTATCGATTTTGTTATCTGCACAAGCATATTGCTTTGATAAAACGTTATCGGCTAATCATCCAACGCATTAGCAGTATTTTACTCATTTTATCCATACTTATCACCGTTGTGGGTTATCATGCACTAGCTATCGGCTGTACGTTATCCTCGTTAAAAACATTGTTGATTGTTTTTGTCACTATTTTGATTATACAAGGCATTAATAAAACTTATCTTACGTTAACCCATCATCAACACATCAAAATGCTTATCATAAAATATTTTGGATATAAACCCGATGATGTATTTACCGAGTTTTTAATGCTTAAAACGGTCGCGCAAATTATCGTACTTGCGATTAGTATTTATTTGATTGTCAGTAATTGGGGATTTGCGATTTATTATATTGAAAGCGCTTACAATCAACTCTTATACGGTGTCCACCTAGCTAATATCACGCTCTACCCAACACGCATTATTCTTGGCGTTATTGTTTACTGCTTGCTGTATTTATTTTTTCGTGGAATATCCACCGCTATCAGTCGACATCAACAATTTGAAGAGGAAGAAGAAACACAAATCGCGATTGCGTCTATTTTCACCTATATCGGATTTGGACTAGCGCTAATTAGTGCTTTACTCGTCGCTGGATTCAATTTCAAAGGACTTGCGATTGTTGCTGGTGCGCTTTCGGTTGGAATTGGTTTGGGTCTGCAAAGCATTGTGAATAATTTTGTTTCAGGCTTAATCTTACTGATTGAAAAACCCATCAAACCCGGTGACCGGATTAACATCGACGGTATTGAGGGCTTTGTCAAAAAAATTCGTGTGCGTTCAACGCATATTATTACACCCGCACAAGAAGATGTTATTGTGCCAAACTCTGATTTAATTACCCGCAGAGTGACAAACTATGTATATAGTGGCAAACAAATCTCCATCAGTTGTGATATCAACATTCCCTTAGGCAGTGATACACAACGTATTCGTGATGTATTATTATCCATTGCCAATCAACATGAAGACGTTATCAAAAGCGGACGAAACAAGCCGCATGTTTTGTTTCGTTCATTTGGTGAAAAAGGTCTTGCCTTTCAATTATGCTGTTTAATCAAAGATGTGAATAAAAAGCTTATCGTGCAAAGCGACTTAAATTTTGCAATAGACCAATCGTTACGAGAGAATAATTTATGAAAAATGGCTTAATATTACTAAATATTGGCACGCCTGATGCGCCTGATACTGCATCAGTTCGACGCTATTTGCGCGAATTTCTTTCCGATAAACGCGTGATTGATTTATCCGCTCCCCTCCGATATTTAATCCTCTATGCGTTTATTCTGCCCTTTAGGCCCCAACGCTCCGCTCATGCCTACCAAGCGGTCTGGACAAAAGAAGGCTCGCCTTTAATGACAAACAGCCTTATACTCCAAAGCAAACTGCAAAAGCACCTTGGTGAAAACTATGATGTTGTCATCGGCATGCGTTATGGTAAACCAAGCATTCATCAGGCATTAAACCAATTAGCGCATTGTGAGCACATCACGGTATTGCCTTTATTTCCTCAATATTCGTCTGCCGCAACCGGTTCTGCGATTGAAAAGGTCATGGACGAATT
>JAJZSG010000060.1 GCA_021849905.1 Pseudomonadota bacterium | reverse complement strand
TACCCGGCGATTGTGACAGGATACAAATACTATCTAATCTGGTCTTGATGCATCATGTAACACAAAGTATAGTGTTAGATAGGCATCCAACAGCTATAAGGCACAAAACATGATGGATTTAATCGTGAAAAATCGCATGCCTAAATTTGATAAAAAACAAAAACAAAGCACCAATGTGGTCATGATTACTTTTTGGAGCCAGTTTTCCGTTTATACTGTTAATACCATTCTTATTCTTTTTTTAACTAGACCATTGATTGAACATGGTCTGGGTTATGATCAAACCAAAGCCTATGCTTTTTTAGGGATCAGTCAAGCCACGGGTTATCTTATGCCGATTTTAGGCGGGTATATGGCTGATAGTCTGTTGGGTTTACGGCGGAGCATTTTGTTAGGTAGCGTTTTAGTTGCCCTATCCTATCTGCTAATCATGCTAAGTGGCTATACCATCCCCATGCAAGGAGATATTTTGTTCCTCGCTGCATACGCATTACTGCCGGCCACAAATTCAATATTAATGGGCACAACGTCCGGGATGATATCTCGTATTTATCAAAACAATAGCATTAAAGCAAAATCGGCCATGACATACTATTACATGGCCATTAATGTTGGCGCGCTGTTAGCAACCCTTGTTGCACCGGCCTTGTTAGATAGCCGGTACGGGCCTTTATCTGTATTTGCAGTAAGCTTTGTTGGAAAATCAATAGCCGCTTTAAATTTTGCGTCTCGATACTCGTTGTATGACGATGTAGTCAGCTCAGAAGACCAATCTCCACTAAGTGGAAACGGTATCTATCGATTGATGGCTTATTTTATTGGGCTGTATGGTTTTACATTGTTCGCATACTCTCACACTACTTTTGCACTTATTTTTATCACAACAGGTTGTGTTTTGGGGATCTTTTGGTTTTTAATCAAAACATTTCGGTTAACCGGTGAAGTCCGTTTCAAACAATCGTTTGCTATCGTGCTCATTTTGGAAGCCATTGTATTTTTTGTTATTTATAATCAAATGAACAGCACACTGGTTTTATTTGCTAAATATAATTCGGATTCTCGGTTGTTCGGATTTTTGATATCACCTGCACAATATCAAATGCTCAATCCGTTATTAATTATTGCTATTGGTTTACAGTTACCGCGGTTTTATCGACGATTCCCTCGATTTACTATTCCCTTTCAATTTGCATGCGGGACGTTGTTATCCGGCAGTGCTCTGTTGACCATCGCCTTTGCAGCCAGTCATGCACAAAATGGCATTGTTCAAGGCAACTATATTGCATTGACTTATATTTTAATAACCCTTGCTGAGTTATGGGTCAGTGCCATTGGTTTAAGCATGATTGGCTTGTACTGCGACAACAAAACGTTAGGCTTTGCCATGGGGACATGGTATCTTGCGAGCTCTTTATCCAATGCGCTTTCCGGTCGAATAGCGCATTGGGTTGCAATCCCTAAAGACATGACATCCAGCTTACAAAGTATTGTTATTTATCAACACTACTATTTTAAGATGGGTTGTATTGCCTGTGTTTTTGGCGTAATCATGTTATTTATTGCAGGATACATGCATAAAGCCTTTCGTAGGCGAGGCATAAAACTCGTTTAAAGAATCCAAATCCTAACCAAAAGCATTGATCCCCGTGATATGCCGACCTAAAACGAGGGTATGTACGTTATCTGTTCCTTCATAAGTAAACACCGATTCAAGATTTAACATATGACGGATGACATGATATTCAATACTAATCCCATTCGCGCCTAATAAATTACGGCAGGTGCGAGCAATATTCAAAGCCTCGCGACAGGCATTGCCTTTAGCTAATGAAATCATTATGGGCGTTTCACGATGATGGTCTTTTAATCGAGCTATCTGCATATTCAAACATTGTGCCTTCAAAATCTCGGTATACATGTCCGCTAAATCTTTTTGTACCAACTGAAACGATGCCAATGGTTTATCAAATTGCGTGCGTTGGAGCAAATAATCACGAGTCACATCAAAACAAGCTCTGGCAGCTCCCATCACACCCCAAGCAATGCCAAACCGCGCTTGATTCAGGCAACTCAACGGTGCCGCCAATCCCTTTGTGCTTCCGGGCAGATAGTTCTCATCGGGTACGAATACATTGTCAAAAAAAAGCTCGCCGGTTACAGACGCCCGCAATGACATTTTTGAAGACATTTCATGCGAAGAAAACCCTTTAAAATTTTTCTCCACAATAAATCCACGAATCCCATCGTCTGTTTTAGCCCATACAATCGCAATATCCGCGATAGTCGCATTGGTTATCCATGTTTTTGCACCATTCAATTGCCATCCACCGGGCACTTTTTTTGCATGTGTGCGCATGCTAGCCGGATCAGATCCTGAATCAGGTTCCGTCAAACCAAAGCAACCAATCACATCGCCAGATGCCATTTGAGGTAAAAATCGCATTTTTTGAGCGTCATCACCGTATCGAAAAATGGGATACATACACAATGAGCTCTGAACCGACACAAAACTACGTAAACCACTATCACCGGCTTCTAATTCCTGACACACAAGACCATAAGCGACATAAGAGGCGTCTGAGCCACCATATTGGGTCGGCAGGTTTAAGCCTAATAAACCCAAAGATGCTGTTTTTTTAATGAACTCTCGGGGGAAAATGCCTTTCTCAAAAGCATTTGGCAATACGGGGAGCACATCATGAGCAACAAAACGAGCAACGCTATCACGAATCATGCGCTCGTCATCTTGTAATGCGTCATCTAAAAACAGTAAATCATCCATAATTTACTCCATAACAACACAACCATGCGTCGTAACAATCTCTGGACGAATCGTACGCTTTTGATTGTTCTCATCCACAAACACAACGGTAGGAATATAAGCTTGACAATGTTCTTCCGCAAGTTGCACGAACGATGCGATAATAATGATATCACCTGGCGTCACTAAATGCGCAGCTGCACCGTTAACACAAATTTCAGTAGAACGAGACTCACCCTCAATTGCATAGGTTTCAAACCGAGTACCCGCCGTCACATTCCAAACATGAACAGCTTCATAAGGCAAAATATTTGACGCATCAAGTAATTCAGGGGATATGGTAATACTACCCTCATAGTCTAAATCAGCATGAGTCACATAAGCACGATGAATTTTGGATTTTAACATGCGTCTATACATAATAACCTTAAACAGTATCCGAACAGAAAAGTAAATACTATGCAGCACTCGCTTAAATTTCAACTATTTTATTTAATACTAGTATATGACAAATAAGAATACCAATAGCATTGACTATCAACACTATTGGTTTCACTCAGTTTCATGCATCGAAAACACATGAAACCAAGAAAAAGAAATGAGCATTGGAAATTTTATTAAACAACTTCAACTTCTTCAGCTTGAGGACCTTTTTGACCTTGACCTGCTTTGAACATCACTGCGGCACCCTCTTGTAGTGTTTTGAATCCACCACCTTGAATGGCACTAAAGTGAACAAAGTAATCTTTGCCGTTACACTCGATAAAGCCAAAGCCTTTGCCCTCATTAAACCATTTAACGGTACCGCGTACTTTTTCTGCCATTTTTCCTGCTCCTAAACCTAAATATAAAATGTTACCTAGACATTTTTATACTTTCAGGCACATAATGTCAAGCAGTATTTATTCATCTTTGGCGCTATACCCACATCCCTCATGTGGACAAACAATCTGACGACCGGCACGTTTGGTTTCTTTAACCGTCAGTAAAGGCCATGCACATTGAGGGCAAGGCTTGTCTAGTGGCTCATTCCACAATGCATAATCACATTTTGGGTAACCTGCACAAGAATAAAATATTTTACCCTTTCGAGATTTTCGTTGCAGAATTTTTGCATCATGACATTTTGGGCATTCAACACCGGTATCAGCGGGCTTTTGTAATGGCTCCATGAATTTACATGTCGGATAACTACTACAGCCGATAAATCGGCCATATCGACCCGCTTTAATGTGAAGTGCACTCGTGCACTCTGGACAACTTCGACCATCCACAACTTCAGGTTCTGACTTTTCACCCGATTGTGCGCCTAAATCTTGCGTGTAATCACACTCAGGATAACCCGTGCAACCAATAAAACGACCTCGCTTTCCCAAACGAATAGATAACGGTTTGCTGCATTTAGGGCACTGTTCTTCTATCACTTGAGTGGTCACATCTTTACGTTGAACCTGCTCATCTATCTCATTAACTTGCTTGATAAAGGGCTGCCAAAACTCATCCAATACCGGCACCCATTCGCGCTCACCACGGGCTACTTCATCCAACGTATCCTCAAGTTGAGCGGTAAATTTATAATCAACATAACGCGTAAAATAATCGGTCAAAAAACCGCTCACAATCCGACCCACATCGGTTGGGAAAAATCGCTTTTTATCGACAATCACGTATTCGCGTTGTTGTAAGGTGTGAATAATAGTGGCATACGTTGACGGTCGACCAATATCAAACTCTTCCAATGCTTTAACCAATGAGGCTTCCGAATAGCGTGGTGGAGGTTCGGTGAAATGTTGATTAGCAAGCAATTCAACCAATGTTATCTTATCACCCACTTTAAGTGCGGGTAATAATACGGCGCTTTGATCATCATCTTTTGTATCATCACGGCCCTCTTCATAGACCGTCAAAAAGCCTGGAAATGTAATGGTTGAACCGTTTGCACGAAATATATTACCTTCACCACAACCCATATCAACAGCGACCGTATCCAATAACGCTTCCGTCATTTGAGAGGCCAGAGTTCGCTTCCAAATCAAGCTGTACAATTTAAATTGATCCGGTGTTAAGGCCGGTTGAACCATATCCGGATTTCGCTTAACAGAGGTGGGACGAATCGCTTCGTGCGCTTCTTGTGCATTTTTAGATTTAGTTTTAAATACTCGAGCCGTTTTGGGACAGTTCTCCGCACCATAACGATCAGTAATGTAAGCCCTAATATCGTCAAGGGCTTCTGCAGACAAATTCACAGAATCGGTTCGCATATACGTTATCAAACCCATGGTACCTGAGCCGATATCAATCCCTTCATAGAGCTGTTGAGCAACCATCATGGTTTTACGCGCCGTAAAGCCTAATTTTCTAGCCGCTTCTTGCTGCAGGGTTGAGGTAATAAAAGGTGGTGCCGGATTACGTTTACGCTGCTTCTTATCAATGTTTTCAACACGCAAAAAACCGTCTGCAAGTTTTAAAAGTGCGTCTCGGATTTGATGTGCTTGGACATCTTGATTAACTGTAAATTGATCAAGCTTCTGATGATCATAATGCGTCAACCGCGCTTCAAAAGCTGATGCATCATGCTGACACTGCGCCATAAGACGCCAGAACTCTCTGGGAACAAAGGCATCAATTTCGTTTTCACGCTCAACAATCAAGCGTAAAGCAGGACTCTGGACACGACCGGCTGATAAACCACGCCTAATTTTTTTCCATAATAACGGCGATAAGTTAAAGCCTACCAAATAATCCAGTGCACGCCTTGCTTGTTGAGCGTTAACCAAATTCATTGCAATAGAACGAGGATGGCTAATCGCTTCTTTGACAGCAGACTTGGTAATTTCGTTAAACACTATCCGATGGACGGGTTTATTTTTGATTAACTTTCGGTCATTCATTAACTCATAAACATGCCAGGAAATCGCCTCACCTTCACGGTCAGGATCGGTTGCAAGATAGAGTTCGTCTGCTTTTTTTAACGCTTTCGCTATGGATTCAATATGCCTGGCATTTCGCTCAATGGGACTGTAGGTCATGTTAAAATTTTGTTCAGGATTAACAGACCCTTTTTTAGGTGGTAAATCACGTACATGACCGTAAGAGGCCAGAACCTCATAATCATCGCCTAGGTATTTTTTAATGGTTTTACATTTCGCGGGTGACTCCACAATAACCAAATACTTACTCATGCGATATGAACCCTTAATTGTTAATGAAGCGAAAACCGATCTTCTTGTTGATATAAAATAAGATCAAGAAAAGCCAACTGTTCAGGACTCAATCCATTGGCCAATGTGGCTCTAAAGGCCCACTTAGTTTCCTGAAGGCTCACGAAACGTGAATCTGAAAATATAAGTCTATTAACAACCAACTCCAATAGTTCTGACGATATCACACCTAACGAAACCATGCGCATCAGAAACTGGTAACTCGCCTTGGTCAACTTCGTTTGCTCGTATTGAGTAAACACGCGAGTAGACTCATTGGTTGCAGACTTAAGCATCTCAAGCTGAATACTAACAACACGAGCAGTTGATTCTGACGACAAGGGTGACTCCATGAGCGAATCACTAACTTCACTATCATGAACGGTTATTTCATGTTGTTCTTTCAGGTGCGTAATGGTTTTTTCAACTAAGTTTAACAGCAACTCAAACAAACTATCTTTCATATTGGACACCTCATATAACCACCCGGTACAGACTTAACGAAACCCTGTAATTCCAACTCAGCTAAATCACAAACAACGTTCTCTATCGAAAAACCACTGCGCTCTATGATCTGATCGACCGTCGTAATCTCAAAATCAATGCACTTTACTAGGTTTTTATTCTCATCTGCAAGCACCGATTGAATCAAAGGAACAGATTGAGACGACTCTTGTGTGATTTCAAAGTCTCTCACATTACGCATCGAGCCGTTTTTTTTATCCAAACCCAATTCCGCTAACACCTCTGCAGTGGACGTAATAAGCGTCGCACCTTGCTGCAACAAATAATGACACCCCTGCGATTGAGGATTGTTTATAGACCCTGGTACCGCCAAAACATCCCGATTTTGTTCCAGGGCTAATCGGGCTGTTACCAAAGAACCACTTCTAACTGCTGCTTCAATAACCAGTGTGGAAGATGATAAACCGCTTATTATACGATTTCTACGGGGGAAATGTCCAGATACAGGCGGGCTTTTTAGCGGAAATTCGCTCAAAAGAAGACCGTTTTGGCTTATTTTCACGGCAAGATTGGCATGGCGACGCGGATAAATACAATCTATCCCCGTGCCCATAACCGCGATTGTTTTGCCGCCCACATCCAAACACCCCCAATGCGATTGCGCATCAATGCCTAAGGCAAGACCGCTCACAATGGTAATTCCATAAGCTGATAATTCAGACGCAAATCGTCTGGCAATGGCGCCTCCCGTTGACGAGGGATGGCGGGTACCAACCATCGCAATCGTCGGTTGCTCTAAACACGACAATTGTCCTATCGCATATAAAACCACAGGCGGGTCATGAATTTCTTTTAATAAAGGCGGGTAATCGGGATCCTGCCAGGTCAGCAAAAAATGATTAGGCTGCTCTTCCCAACGCCAATCGGCATCCACTTGACTTAAATCAAAACGAGCAATCACTTGAGCGAGTTTGGCTGGCAATCCAGCGCCAATTAACTGTTGCTCTGATAAGCGAAACATATCGCCCAAATCAGGCCAACGTAAAAGTAGCTTTGAAACAGTTCGAGGCCCGACCTGATTCATGCGGTTTAACGCGAGAAAATACGATTTATTGTTCATCATTTGACTCATTCCATTGCTTGCGAGTGCTGTATTAGGGATAATATCACGCATTAACCCTTTGAAAACTAATTCCAATATGGCCATTCGTAAAATTATTTATCTTCCTGACCCACGATTAAGACTTGTGTCAGCGCCCATAGACAAGTTTGATGACAAACTGCATGCATTGATAGATGACATGTTTGATACCATGTATGACGCGAAAGGGGTTGGACTTGCAGCACCGCAAATTGGTATTAATATTCGTTTATCCGTAGTTGATGTCACAGGTGACAAAAGCCAACAGCTTGTCTTGATTAATCCTGAAATCTTTGCTGAAGAAGGACAAGTTAAATACCAGGAAGGCTGTCTGTCTGTGCCAAGTGTTTATGACACAGTCATACGTGCTGAAAAAGTAACCCTCAGGGCTCAAGATAAATTTGGAGAATGGTTTGAAATGCAAGCCGAAGGCTTATTAGGCGAGTGCTTTCAACATGAGATTGATCATTTAAATGGCAAATTATTCGTAGATCTACTCTCGCCATTAAAACGGTCCATGGCGCGAAAAAAACTCGAAAAATTTAAACGCCATCAGACACAAAAATCATGAAGTCCTTGAATATTGTTTTTGCAGGAACGCCTGAGTTTACATTGCCCTGTTTGGATGCCCTCGCTCAATCACGGCATCATCTGCAAGCCATATACACACAACCCGACAGACCGGCCGGGCGTGGACGAACCATGCAAGCCTCTGCTGTAAAAATTTGGGCAACAACACATCGCGTCCCCGTATACCAACCCATTAATTTTAAATCACCTAACGACATTGCAACACTTGCATCACTTCACCCCGATATCCTCGTAGTGATTGCCTATGGTTTGATTTTGCCTCAAGCGATTCTTGATATCCCTAGATTGGGTTGCATTAATGTTCATGCCTCAAGTCTTCCGAATTGGCGTGGTGCATCTCCTATTCAACATGCCATATTGCGTGGTGATGAAACGAGCGGCATTACCATCATGCAAATGGATGCGGGTATGGATACAGGAGATATGTTAGCCCAAGTAAACTGCCCTGTTTATCCTGTCGATACATCAAAGAGTTTACACGATAGACTCGCAGCCCTTGCCGTAGAGCCGCTTTTAGAAACACTGGATTTGCTTGCCACAGAAAAGGCTAAACCAATACAACAAGACCATCAGCTCGCCACTTATGCGTCAAAAATAAAAAAAGACGATGCCGCTATCAACTGGCATCAACCCGCCTTAATCATAGACAGACAAATCCGTGCCTATAATCCTTGGCCCGTTGCTTACACAAATACCACAGTTGAGCGATTGCGTATTCATCAGGCGCATGTCGTATCGAACAAGACAACCCAAACACCCGGAACCATTCTCTCAATCAATAAACAGGGTATGCTGGTTGCCACAGGTAATGACGCGTTGATGATTGAACAGATTCAATTTGCAGGGTCATCCGTGATGTCCGTCAAGGACTGGCTCAATGGCACACGTCGTCAATTAGAGATCAACATGGTTTTAACATGAAAAAAAACGAACGATTACAATCCGTTCATATCCTCTCAAACGTATTGCAAGACAAAACACCGCTCTTGCAACTGTTAAATCCCCAAGCTGATTTATCTCCTTTGAGTAAAGCACTTTGTTTCGGTTTATGCAGGCATTACTTTCGACTTGAAGCCATAGCGAGTACGCTGATTGAAAAAAAACCTAAAGATTTGGATATCTGGATCTGTGTACTCATGGGGTTATATCAATTGCATTTTCTGCGCATACCCGATTATGCGGTGGTCAAAGAAACCGTTGATTTATTAACACCGCTTAAAAAATCATGGGCGAAGGGTCTTCTCAATGCTGTTTTACGCCGCTATTGTCGCGATGAAGCCTCCCTATTAACGGGATTAGAAGATAATCATGCCTTCACTTACGGTCACCCAGACTGGCTTATCAAACGTATTAAGCTCCATTGGCCAAAACATTGGGAATACATCTTAAAATCTAACGATGAACACCCCCCGATGAGTTTACGAGTCAATAACCAACGCACCACCGTATTTGACTATTTAAAACGCTTGCAGGATGTGGGAATAGAGGCACAACCACTAAACCATTCAAAGCATGGAATTGTATTAACAACCCCTTGTGATGTAAAAGACTTGCCTGGATTTAAAGATGGCGATGTATCGGTTCAAGATGAAGCTGCTCAATTAGCCGCCTCCATGCTGATATTAAAGCCCCATCTCAAGCTCTTAGATGCCTGTTGTGCTCCGGGTGGAAAAACCGCCCATATTCTGGAAATCCAACCCGATCTGTCAATATGTCTTGGCTTGGATATTGAAAAAAGTCGTCTGTCGCGCGTACATGATAATTTAAACCGATTAAACCTAAGCGCCACCCTCATGCAAGGCGATGGCCTAAAACCTGAAACCTGGTGGGATGGCGTCCCTTTTGACCGAATATTGCTTGATGCGCCCTGTTCCGCCACTGGGGTTATTCGGCGACATCCCGATATAAAAATATTACGAACCGAATCAGATATTTTGAAAGCCGCTCAATTACAATACGACCTGTTAGAGGCATTATGGCCACTTCTAGCCACCGATGGCATTCTGGTTTATGCAACCTGCTCCATCATGCCAGAAGAAAATGAAGAGCAAATGGCACGCTTTACCGAAGAACATCCTGATTGCCAATTCTTAGACGCAGAACAAGCCTGGGGACACCATACTGGACATGGATGGCAAGTGTTACCGGGAGAAAACAATATGGATGGCTTTTTTTATAGCCAATTGCGTAAGACTTCAATTCACGACAAAAAATAAAATGCCCAAAATTTGTCATCCCCGCGAAGACGCACTGAAGATTTGACATAAAACAGGAAATAAAACCATGCTATGGTATCAATATGGTTTTATTTGGAGATACCTATGCCAACGATGAATTTTAATCTGCGTGGAGTTGACTCTCACATCATGGCTATGCTCAAGACAACGGCTGAAAAACAAAATACTAGCATTAATTTTCTGATTCTAAAGTACATTGAACAAGGCTTGGGTTACACCCATACAATAAATCGACCGATTTATCATGATCTTGACTCGCTTGCTGGGACTTGGAACGAAAACGATGCAAAAGAATTTAATGCAAATACGGGTATCCTGTCACAATCGCCGGGTAAGTGCCTGTCACGCAGCTCGGACTAATCCGAGCTGCGCGCGTAAGCAAGCGGAATTATTTCGATATTGGATTGCTAAGGTGGCTATGTGGCGATTGGAATCT
>JAJZSG010000059.1 GCA_021849905.1 Pseudomonadota bacterium | reverse complement strand
ATTTGATCATAACCAAATAATTTTGCAAGACTTTTTAAAAAATTGAATGCGGTGCCACATTCAGGAGATCCTTCAAGCGACTACGCCGCTTTCAGGATGACGTGCTGGGGAGATACAATGCGAGACGCATTTTGCAGACAATATACAATCTTGCTGAACACAAGCTTCTGAGCGACAATATACCCCCTAATTAAAATCTCAGGAAAAATCATGGTGTTTTGCGAGTCTTTGTCTCAATCAATTCGTTTTTTGAGTATTGATGCCGTTGAGAAAGCTCAGTCAGGCCATCCCGGTATGCCATTGGGGATGGCAGATATTGCCACGGTCTTGTGGAAAGGATTTCTCAAACACAATCCCAAAAATCCGAAATGGTTTAATCGCGATCGATTTGTTTTATCAAATGGTCACGGTTCTATGTTACTTTACGCACTCTTGCATTTAACCGGTTACGCGCTAAGCATCGAGGACCTTCAACATTTTCGTCAACTGCATTCAAAAACACCCGGACACCCCGAATGTACAGAAACACCTGGGGTAGAAACAACCACAGGCCCATTAGGACAAGGTTTAGCGAACGCGGTAGGTATGGCGATTGCAGAAAAAACGCTGTCCGCTGAATTTAATACACCAGATCTGGAATTGATTAATCATCATACCTACGCATTTATCGGCGATGGCTGTTTAATGGAAGGCATTTCGCACGAAGTCTGTTCCTTAGCCGGAACCTTAGGGCTTGGAAAATTGATTGTTTTTTACGACGACAACGGCATCTCTATTGATGGTCCCGTCGATAGCTGGTTTAACGATGACACGGCTGCGCGATTTAAAGCCTACCATTGGCATGTTGTTGATGCCATTGATGGTCATGATTTTAATGCGATTGAACAGGCTATTATCAGTGCACGTGCACAAACCGATAAGCCAAGCCTGATTATCTGTAAAACCATTATCGGCTATGGTTCAGCGCTTGCGGGAAGTGAGAAATCGCATGGTGCACCTCTTGGCGCTGAGAACATCGCTCGTTTACGCCACTACTTTAACTGGCCCTACCCGCCTTTTGTCATTCCAGAAGACATTTATGCAAAATGGAATCATATCGAGCAGGGTCAGCATGACGAACAACGTTGGCTCGAGTCCTGTCAACACTATCAAAAACACGATATAAAAAAATATCATGAATTTTTAAGACGCGCTAACGGCGATCTTCCTGATGATTGGCACAACAGCACTAACAACTTTGTTGAGCAATGTAAAACCCATGACAAAGCGATTGCAACGCGAAAAGCCTCTCAACTTTGTTTGGAATATTATGCCTTACTTTTACCTGAAATGCTCGGGGGCTCTGCTGATTTAACTGGTTCTAATAATACGGACTGGTCAGGAACACAAGTCATTACAAACGATGAATTTAAAGGTAATTATTTACATTATGGCGTTCGGGAATTCGGTATGTCAGCCATCATGAATGGGCTGGCTCTTCATGGTGGGTTTATTCCTTACGGCGGCACATTTTTAGTGTTTGCTGATTATGCCCGAAATGCGGTGCGGTTAAGTGCATTAATGGAGCAACGCGTAATATTTGTTTACACCCACGACTCGATTGGTCTTGGTGAAGATGGCCCCACACATCAACCTGTTGAACATGCCGCGATGTTGCGCATGACGCCCAATATGCACGTTTGGCGACCTGCCGATTTAGTCGAAACTGCCGTGGCCTGGAAAATGTCGCTTGAACGTCATCATGGCCCCTCAGCCTTATTGTTATCTCGTCAAAATCTCCCTGCACTGCCTCACCAACAGGATAAACTATCGTTGATCCAACGAGGAGGCTACGTGATTCATGACTGTCAACATGAACCCGATGCCATCTTGATTGCCACGGGCTCTGAAGTACAAATCGCGCTCGAAAGTGCCCATCAAGCATTGATAACCGATGGCTTGAAAGTGCGTGTTGTTTCCATGCCATGCGCAGAAATGTTTCTGAAACAAGAAGTGGCTTATCAGGATGAAGTTTTACCACAAACAGTACGCAAACGCATTGCGATTGAAGCGGCATCCAGTGCCTATTGGTATCGATTTACAGGCCTTGATGGCAAGGTTATTGGTCTGGATTGTTTTGGTGTATCCGCACCAGCAGCGGAAGCATATCAAGAATTAGGAATCACGGTTTCAAAAACACTTGATGCCTTACGCAGCCTATTTATATAATAAATTCGGAGAAGCAAAGATGACAATACGTATTGCAATTAACGGCTATGGTCGCATCGGTCGTTGTATTTTACGTTCAATTTTCGAAAGTAAGCGTCAAAATGAATTTAACATTGTTGCGATCAACGATCTTTCCGGCATTAATAGCACCGCTCATTTAACACGATATGACTCAACCCACGGTCGCTTTAACAGCAAGGTGATCGTGGAAGGCCAACATTTAATCATCGATGGACATCCTATTCTGATTACCGCTGACCGTAATCCCATGGCACTTCCCTGGAAAGAACTGGATGTCGATGTCGTATTTGAATGCACGGGGAAATTTACACAACGTGATGTGGCTATGCAACACATAACGGCCGGGGCTAAAAAAGTCTTGATATCAGCGCCAGGAGTCAATGCTGACGCAACCATTGTATATGGTGTGAATCACGACCTTCTAAAAGCATCGGATATCATCGTGTCTAATGCGTCATGTACAACCAATTGTCTGGCACCGGTTGTAAAACCATTAAACGATGTCATTGGTATTGAAACGGGATTATTAAACACCGTTCATGCATACACTAAAGACCAGTTACTGCTGGATGGCCATCACAATGATTTACATCGCGCACGCTCAGCGACTCAATCTATTATCCCAACTAAGACAGGCGCCGCCTCGGCTGTGGGGCTTGTTTTACCTGAGCTGGCAGGAAAGCTCGATGGCTTTGCTTTACGTGTTCCCACGCTAAACGTGTCCGTTATTGATTTAACGTTTATATCAAAACGACCAACCACCGTTGACGAAGTGAACACTATTATGCGAAAAGCAAAAAATGCTATCTTACATATTAACGATGAGCCGCTGGTTTCTTGTGACTTTAATCATTATCCCGCTTCGGCTGTTTTTGATACCACACAGACCAAAGTATTAGGGTATTTAGTCAAAGTGTTGGCCTGGTATGACAATGAATGGGGATTTTCCAATCGAATGTTAGATACCGCAAATCACATGATGCACTGTTAAGGAACGATAATGAACCTGATTAAAATGAGTGATGTTGATTTACACGGCAAATGCGTTTTGATTCGCGAAGATTTAAATGTGCCGATCATCAACGGAATAATTACCAGTGACCAACGCCTTCAAGCAGCCCTTCCCACGCTTCGCCTGGCATTACAAGCCGGTGCTGCGGTTATTGTACTATCTCACTTAGGCCGACCTGAAGAAGGCAAACATGACAGCCGATTTTCACTTAAGCCGGTCGCTGATTATCTAAAAATCCACTTAGGCTATCCAGTCCACTTCGTGAGTGATTATTTAGCAGGCCTTGATGTTAAACCCGGCGAACTCGTTTTATGTGAAAATGTTCGCTTTAATACGGGTGAAAAATCAAACAACAGCGAGCTTGCCAAGCAGCTTGCTTCACTGTGTGATTTATTCGTGATGGACGCCTTTGGTACCGCTCACCGTGCTCACGCATCCACCTGTGGCGTTGCCCACTACGCACCCATTGCGGTAGCAGGCCCCTTATTGATTCGTGAACTTACAGCCCTGCAACACGTACTCAGAGCACCTGAAAAACCCATCGTTGCCATTGTGGGTGGTGCAAAAGTATCATCTAAATTAACCCTGCTAAGACAAATGGTGGGTATGGTCGACGTGCTTATTCCAGGAGGCGGCATTGCCAATACCTTTTTAAAAGCACAAAATAATGAAATCGGACACTCACTTCATGAAGAGAATCTGATTGACGAAGCCCGTGCAATTCTGGCACTAGCCAGTGCGGCTGGCTGTCAAATTCCACTTCCCTCAGACGTTGTTGTCGGTAAATCCTTTAGCGATAGCTGCCCTGCTTACAACAAATCCTTAGCCAATATAGCTAAAGACGATATGATCATGGATATTGGCCCTGAAACGGTTGCACGCTATATTGATATTTTACACAGTGCAAAGACCATCATATGGAATGGCCCTGTTGGCGTGTTTGAATTTCCACAGTTTGCTTATGGCACACGGGCCATCGCCATCGCAGTTGCCAATAACCCAGCCTTTAGCATTGCAGGTGGCGGTGATACATTAGCGGCGATAGATCAATATGATCTCACCGATCAGCTCTCCTATATCTCAACGGGTGGCGGGGCTTTTCTGGAATATCTGGAAGGAAAAACACTACCGGCTGTTGCGGTGCTTGAATCTCGAGCAAACCAGTCGTTTTGAGCCATACCTTTTAAATTTAATCTTTATAACAATAACAGGGTGCAACGCGAAATCACGCACCCTCCATCCACTTGATTTAAATTAAAAAAGAGTCTATTAGTTTATAATAAATACAAATGGATTCGATCATGCCTAACGAAGATGAAAACTCAGCTCTCGAGGTGCTTAAAGGTCAAATTATTGCTGCAGAAGAAAATCTCGAGAAAAAAAGAAATAGACACGACACTCTTACAGAGCTGTTTCACGATACTAAAGAAGCAAAAGAAAACTTCGAAGACACTTTAAAAGTAACGGACGCTGCGATTGTCACGGCAAAACAAGTTAAGGTAACCAAAATAGCCAACGAAGAGCAAATGGCAACCATTATAGGTCTAGAGAAAAAACGAAATGAACTCAATGAAAACATAAATGTCAGTAACGATACGTTACAGTATTTAAAAAGTGAACTTACTCGACTTGAAAACGAGATACGAGAAGCGGAAAATGATAAAAATATTCTTGAAAAGTCTAATAAAAGAACAATAGTTGGAGCAATTCAAGGTTCATTAGCCGCAGCACAGTTAAAAACCATACAAATACCTAAAAATCATGACGGACTAGATGACGCAGATACAGTCTCATTACACGAAAGAAGTCCTGTACGTAACTCGTCTATAGATTCAAACGATTCAACACTTGTTAACAGTTTCATTGAAGAGCCTATTATCCTATCCTCTTCAGAAAAACAATTCCAAGAAAAAATAAAAGAAATTCAAAATGATAAAGAACGGTTCAACAGTTTATATACAAGGGCATTGGATATTGGTTATGAGTTAGACGAAATCGATGAATTAATTGAGAATATAGAAACAGGGGGAACAGAGGTAGGTGCTGAACTTAGCGCTCTCAACGAATCACTTGACAATAAAACTAGGCAATTCATCCTCAGTCAAAAAACACACGATGATTTAGAACCTAAAACAACAGTTGGTCGTTTTTTACATGGCGTTAATAAATTTTTCAGGGGTCTCGTCGGTGGAAAAACACCATTTGAAACCGCTAAAGCGCATTTAGAAAAAACAAAACAAAAAATAAGTACGACTGAAAATGAAATAAAAGCAAAAATAAACCAGTTTAGATCCGAAATAGAAGAACGAGAAAAAATAAAAATCGAGTTAACAGAAGAACAGTCAATCAAAAGCAAAGAGATATCACAAATAGCGCAACAATATTCGATCCCTAGCAATTCAAAATTAAGTAGCGAGTTTTATTATAGCGCAAATGTTAAATTTGATGCACAGATTAAAAATCATGAGACATCATTAGACGATTTAATGAAACGTAAAGCAGCACTCATCAACCGCTGTGAACCTAGAGCCTTTTCTACACTTTATCGGAACGATGCAGATACCGTTAAACAAAATTTAAGACTTTTTTTAAAAAATCCCACACAAAGAACCCTTACAACACTCAAAGTGAGCATGCAAGATCATCCTAAGTACGTCGATAATAATGAGCTGAAAACATTGCTTAAAGAAGCCCGAACATATTACGAAACGATTCCCCAAGTTGCAGATGCTCCTAACCAATCGATAGTTGACATGGAATTCCGTGAAATAACTTTAAAAATTGTTCAAAATGAAAAACAAATAAACGAACTAAACGAGCAGAAAAGTGAGCTCCAAACGAGTATAGAAAGAACAGGGACAACCATTTCGGCTATACAAGACAAAGTGGAAATTAACTTATCGGCATTTAAAAATTGCCACAATTTATTGATTATTGCAAAACAACGAGAAGAAGAATTCAAAAAATCAACAGACGAAAAGGAAAAAAATGCGCATCCTTATGCTGAACAACTCGTGGCTTATCTGACTTTAAAAAAAGACCAAATACTCCAAACGCTTCCTGAGCAAGCTAAGAGAGAAGCAGAAACAATTCCAGAAGATAAAACCGTTATACCAAAAATTGACTATGAATTATGCAGACAGGAGATTACACGAATTTTTCTGGCTAATGACATCACCGTTCCAACTGAAATGATGACGCGGGAAAGTATAACAGCGCTTTGCGAAACACATAGTAATGGTCAGAGTATTTTAAACGAAATTAAAAAACTTCAAGGTATAGAAGAACAAGTTGTTTTTTTCAACAAAAAACTAATAGACGCAGAACAAACCATTTTTAGATTTATCTCTAAAGAGAAGCCATCTAATATGCAGAAACTTTTATCTGAAATTGATACTTTTGCTTCTAATCTTAAAGAATTAGTCCCAAATAAAACTGATCATGATGCAATTGTAGATGTGTTAAATACATTTCATGACGAGCTTGATAGTGAACCTCCAGGAAAGTTTCAAAATGCACTGACACAGTTAGAAATAGGACTTGGGAATTATGAAAACCAATGCCCTTCCTTAATTAATACACTAAGCGATTTTGATTCAATTGATGGAGAAATTGGTCCCATAGAATCAATAAAACCCAGTGAAATTTCATCATTCAACAATGCAATGGAATTAACCACATCAACTAATCATAAAATTAGTAATATTAATTTAAAAATCAGACAGTTAAAAGCTGATATAGAAGGCCTTACAAAAATACGGAATCAACTCTTTGACAGTGTTGCAGAGGTAGCGCAAACCCAACAACCCCAAACTAATAATACATCTTCAATAGTAAAACCAAATGCAAAAAAAACCGAACTCAGTTCGACTCTAGGAAATGCTGTACAAGCAGTAACTGCGAGCGTTTATAGAACCTTATTGACATCAATGAAAGGAAGCAGTAATAAAGCTGAAGAATTCGTTCAAAATAATAACAATACCCCTAAAGCACAATGAGATTAGTTAGTGACACAGATGAGTCCTATCTATTCGGAGCAATAAATTCTCCTATAAAATGAATAGAGTTATTTACTATCTCAAAAGCAGAATGCAATGGATTAATGATCAAATTAAACTCTTCATGCACCATCACTGATGGAACACTCATGGCCAAATAGTCACTTGGGGTATAAAAATATTGATTTGCAAAATCTCGATTAGAATGAGGTGAAGGCGTATCAGACCAATTTTTAGGAAGCGCGGAGCTTGTGTATTTAACAATTAATTCATCTGGAATTTCGATTGAAAATTTATAATACCTAAATCCAGACACCGACAATCCATTGTGTGATAACCATTCCAAGGTACAAAGAGATATCGATTGGGAACAATATATAGCTCTAATGCCTTTGTGATTCCATCGACCGGCAACATATAAGCCCCCGTCTCCAGAAAAAACATGATTTGCTTCACGCGTTTGAGCGCACCTATACCAAATTGACATTAACCATAGATTCCATATTTAATCTGTAGCAAGACTTGTTCCACAAGACGAAAACCCACGTCCGTATCGAGTAAATCCATAGGCGCCTGCTCCCCTAAAGACGGGATTTGCCTATAAAGCCAATCTTTTGCCTCTGTCTCACCTAAAATTTCATTCGCATTTTTTATCGTGGAGAATAATCTGAGAAATTTCTCAGTTGAGGGAGAATCCAATCGTTTATGTTCTTTTTTCTTTGCAAAATAGGTTGATGATGTAATTTTTAATCGATGAAGTACATCTTTTATAGGAAACGATTGCTCATTTAAAAAACGATCAATCAGATCGGAACGAATCCCCTCTCGTATTGTCTTGATTTCTTTGATTGGATCGTTAGAGCAGTTCATTAACTGGTCAGTACTGGATAACATGATATTCTCCTATTAAATACATTATAAGTACGAATATGATGTTATTCAAGTCCAATTTTGCACATTGATTTAAGCTGCGACCATGCCTTTTTTCTCACGCCGCCCCTCTTGCCACGTTTGTAATAACACATAAAAAATCGGAACAAATACCACAGCAAGACAGGTTGATGCCAGCATCCCGCTGCAAACCGTAATCCCAATGGCACGCCGTGCATTGGCCCCCGCACCACTTGCAAACACCAAAGGCATCACCCCCATAATAAACGCAAAAGACGTCATCAAAATAGGCCGAAACCGAATTTTAGCACCCATGACGGCTGCATCGATTATCGATAACCGGTTAATTTCTCGCTGCTCACGTGCCACTTCAATGATTAAAATTGCATTTTTTGCTGATAAGGCAATGAGAAGCAAAATTCCAATTTGAGTGTACATGTTGTTTGCTAAACCCAAAATGGCTAATACAGATACTGTTCCGATTAACGCCAAGGGGACGCTAAATAAAATGGACGCGGGCGTGACCCAATTTTCATATTGTCCAGCTAAAATCATATAAACCAAAATGAGCGATAAAATAAAAATATAATAACTGGAGTTACCGACTAACTTCTCTTGATAAGACGAGCTCGTCCATTCGTAAGACATGCCAGCCGGCAAAATTTGCTTAGCCAAATTTTCTAGCGCTTGCATGGATTGACCTGAACTATACCCAGGCGCTGACATTCCATAAATATTGCTTGAAGGATATAAGTTATACAACGAGATAATCGCAGGCCCCACATCAGGATTAATATCACTTAATGTCCCTAAGGGCACCATCCCACCGGTCTTATTTCTAACATAATAATTTCTAATGTCTTCAACGGTCATTCGCGAATTCGCATCCGCTTGAACATACACTTGAAATACTTGTCCAAATTTCGTAAAAAGATTGACATAAGACGACCCGAGATAGGTTTGCAAAGTATCAGATGCATCACCCACAGCCACACCTAAGGATTCGGCTTTGGTTCTATCGATGGGTGCAAATACTTGTGGCACAGAAGCGCGAAACGATGTTCGCATGTTCTGTAATTCAGGCTGAAGACTTCCGAATTGTATCATTTGATCAGTAACCGCCTGCAATTTACGATAATCAAAGGAGCCATCTTGCAACTCGATTTGCATTTGAAAACCACCCGATAACCCAAGACCCTGAATAGATGGCGGAACCACAACCAATAATTGAGCATCCAAGGTTTCGGCAGCGATTTGGTTTAACTGGTCATACAAGGATTTTAAATCTTGCCCTTTTCCTCTTACACTCCAGTCCTTGAAAATAATATACAACACCCCTGCATTGGCAAGACTGGCATTATTATCAAGCAACGAAACACCATCTACCGCAATAATATTATCAACACCAGCTATTTTGGAAACTTGTCGACTTAATTTATTTAAAAGCTCATCCGTTCGGCTTAAACTTGCGCCATCTGGTAATTGCACATTGAGCATTAAATAACCCTGATCTTCAATTGGGATAAAACCGGTAGGAATTTGAGTTAAACCCAATATTGCCAATACAACCAGCAATGCCCCAATTGAACATACAACCTTTGTATGATTCGCAAAGTACCCTATCCGTCGCACATAAGCCGCTTCCAAGGGATAATAAACCCTATCAAATGCGCGAAAAAACCAATTTTTTGGTTTGTTGGGATCAATGGGGCGCAACCATAATGCACACTGGGTGGGCTTTAACGTCATTGCATTGATTGCACTAATTAATGCTGTTGCAGCAATAACCAAGGCAAACTGAGCATACATAGACCCTGTTAAACCCGGTATAAAACCAGCCGGAACAAAAATAGCCATCAACACCAGCGTGATACCCAAAATAGGCCCGGTTAACTCCTTCATAGCTAAAATGGACGATTCTTTTGGCGCTGTACCGCGTTCAATATGCTGAGTGACGCCTTCAACAATCACAATGGCATCATCCACCACAATACCGATGGCTAAAACCAGCGCGAATAAGGTGAGTAAATTAATCGAGTAGCCTATCAATAACATGGCAAAAAAAGCACCGATAATTGTCACCGGTACAGTCGTTGTCGGGACTAACGTTGCACGGGCATTTTGTAAAAAAAGAAGAATAACCAGCAAAACCAATATGCCGGCTTCAAACAAGGTTTTATACACCTCATCAACCGATGCTTTGACAAAAATCGTGGTATCAAAAGGAATGGCGTATTGAAGCCCCGGGGGAAATTTCGTGGCCATTTTTGCAACGGTTTCTCGGACTTCTTGAGCCACTTGTAATGCATTAGCACCAGGCAGTTGGTATATTGCAATGGCGGCTGTTGGTTTGCCATTTAATCGGGCCAACATACTGTAACTTGCTGATCCTAATTCAACACGACCCACATCACGAATACGAACAATGCTTGAGGTACTACTGGCATTGGCTTGCTGATTGGGATGCGTTGCTTGAGATTTAATAATAATATCAGCAAACTCATCCGGATTGGCCAGCTGCCCTGGCACGTTTACGGTTAATTGATACGCTTGAGGGCCTGCCGTAGGAGGAGACGCAATTTGGCCTGCTGAAACCTGTTTATTCTGTTTGCTAATGGCATCCAAAACATCACTCGGGTTAAGTGAATACGCATACATTTTTGTGGGATCTAACCAAACACGCATCGCATAATTGCCTGTTCCAAACACCCGCACATTTCCAACACCAGGCAATCGCGATAATTCATCTTGCATATTAATA